>NZ_JAXOJX010000075.1:0-29917 GCF_034427735.1 Azohydromonas lata | reverse complement strand
GAGCTGGCCCTGAGCGCCCTGCCCGCGCCGGGCGACGCCGCCGTCGCCGAGGCGCGGCAGGAGATGCAGCGGCTACTGCGCCAGGCCGAGCTGCGCAGCCAGGCGCTGGGCGCCGCGCGGCTGCTGGCCGAAGCCGCCGAGGCCGACCTTCAGGAAGCCAGCGCCGCACCGCTGCCCAGCGCCACGCTCAACGGCAGCGGCAACGCCACCGGCCAGCGCAGCTACGGGCTGCAGCAAAACGGGCAGCAGCTGCGCGCCGACCTCACCGTGAGCGCGCCGCTGTTCGACGGCGGCTACCGTGACGAGCTGGTCAACTGGCGCGCGCGGCTGCTGGAGGCCGCGCGCCAAAGCGAGCTCGATGCGCGCGAGCAAGTGGCGCTGCAGACGCTGTCGCAGGCGCTGGAGCGCCAGCGCTACTTGCTGCAGGCCGAGGTCTACGAGCGCTACACGGCCAGCATGGGCTGCCTCGTGACCGCGCTGGAGCAGATCGTGGCCGCCGACCGCGGCCGCGCCAGCGAGCTGCTGCAGGCGCGCAACACCTACCGCCAGGCCGACCTGGCACTGGCGCAGGCGCGCTCGCAACAGCGCCAGGCCGAGATCCGGCTGCGCCGCTACATCGGCGACGGCACCCCGCTGCCGCAGGCGCCGCTGCAGGCGCTGCTGGCCGGCCCGCCGCCGCTGCAGCAGACGCTGGACGCCGCGGCGCAGGCCAGCGCCATCGCGCAGCTCGGCGCGCAGGCCGAGGCGCAGCAGCACCTCACCCGCGCGCTGCGCGCGCAGCGCGGACCGCAATGGAACTGGAGCGTGAGCGGCACGCGCGTGGCTGGCGGCACAGGCGGTGCCTACAGCGCCTGGAGCGGCGGCATCAGCGTGGCCGTGCCGCTGCTGGACCCCACGGCCAAGCCGGCCCTCGCGGCTTCGGCCCTGCGCGGCGAGGCCTCGCTGGCACAGCGCGAAGAGGCGCTGTCGCAGCGCCTGGCGCGCGTGGGCGAGACGCAGGAGCAGGCCGAATCGGCCCTGGACCGCGCCCGGCGCGCCACCGAGGTGCTGCAGGTCAGCCAGCGGCTGCGCCAGGCCACGCGGCTGCAGTGGCAGCAGCTTGGGCGGCGCTCGCTCTTCGACGTGATCTCCACCGAGGGCGACTTCCACAACCTGCAGGTCACGCGCATCAACGCGCTGCTGGACGCGCAGCAGGCCTCGGCACTGCTGTGGTCGCTGGGGCTGGGCGTGACGTCAGCGCTCCAGTAAAGGCGCGCCGCAAGGAAGCGGCGCGGGCCCGCGCGCAACGCCGTTGCCCTGGCAACGGCCTGGGGGCCCATGTGCCGGCGTGCGTCAGGCCGGCACGGCGCGCACCACGTACTGCAGCGCCAGCGCATCGCGCTCGGCGTCGTTGGGGCTGACGCCCATGGCCTGCGCCATCTGGCGGATCGCGGGCATGACCGCCTGCCGCCCCGGCTCGTCGAAGATGCGCGGCACGCCTGCCTCCATGCGCAAGCCGGCCTGCTGCAGCATCTCCAGCAGCGTGACGCGGGTGAACCAGCGCAGGTTGCCGCGGTTCATCAGGCCCTGGTCCTCATAGCGGAAGGACCCCACCGCCAGCCGGGCCTGCACGCTCCAGTGCTGCGCGTTGGGCACGCTGATGACGATGCAACCGCCGGAGGGCAGCATCTGGCGCACGCGCGACAGCACGCGCCAGGGATA
Source organism: Azohydromonas lata (assembly GCF_034427735.1). Classification (NCBI taxonomy): domain Bacteria; kingdom Pseudomonadati; phylum Pseudomonadota; class Betaproteobacteria; order Burkholderiales; family Sphaerotilaceae; genus Azohydromonas; species Azohydromonas lata. Next base: position 28,216 of record NZ_JAXOJX010000075.1, on the reverse strand, counting down.
GCGCAGGTGCTCCAGCACGTCGCCAAACACCCAGCAGTCGCGCTCGCGCAGGGTGTCCCAGTCGCTGTCGGCCATGGTCTCGATGTCCAGGGCCATGACGCGGTCGCAGTGGCCGCGGGCGATGCCGGCGGCGGTGGGGTTGAGCTCCAGCCCCCAGTAGTCGCACTCCGGGTTCAAGGCACGGTAGGCCTGCGCCAGCACGCCGGTGCTGCAGCCGACTTCCACGATGCGGCGAGCGCCGCCGGGCATCAGGCGCAGCAGCTCGGTGTTGTAGCCGCCCTTGGGCGCGGCGGCGGTGCCACTGGCCTTCTTCTTCGTGTGCTTGGCAATGAGCCCGGCCATCCATTCTTCCAGGTGATAGCCCCCGGTGGCCACGACGGTGCCGCGGCCGATGTGGTTGAGGAAGATCTTGGTGGAGCCGTCGGTCAGGTCGTTCCTCACCCAGTCCACGTTGCGCAGCAGCCGCGTGGACTCCCCCGCATCGCGCATCGCACGCATGGCGTCCATCATGGGCGCGCCGTGCTTGATGGGCATCGGCCACTGCCGCATCACCTCCACGTTGCAGAGCATGCAGGGCGGGTGCAGGTAAGGCGTCATGCCTTCGCTGTACTCCACCACGATGCCGTCCTCGTTCACGTGGCTGACCATGCCGACGCCGTAGTCGTCCGGCTGCAGCTCCTCCTGCAGCGCTTCCACGAAACCGTCGCGCAGCACGACGATGTCGGAGTCCAGGATCAGCGTGGGACCCTGCAGCGGCAGATTCTGGATGGCCCAAGCCATGCCGGGACCATGGTGAATGTTGTAGTCGAAACCGATGAACTGGACGCCCTCGAATTGCTCGGCGACCTCGCGAATCTTGGGCTGGTGCTCGGCGCTGGAGCCGTCGATGACGTAAACCGGGTTGGGATAGAACTGGCGCAGCGACGACAGCAGCCCAAGGATCAGCTCGGGGGAGTTGTAGGAAACCGTGACGATGGGAATTTGGTGAGCGTTCATTTCAGGCGCCGGCAAGCAATCCGAAATGTTATCGGCAGACCCCTTCCGGGCCCAAGCACGGCCACGCCAACAATTCGACGGAACGGTGCATTGGCCGCAAACCGGATGCTGCCGGCATGCGGGCCGTGGACGGATGGCAAGAAATGGCGCCCTAAGCAGCGGGCTTTTTCGCCGACCGCCAACCCGCCATCCGGGTTCCACTTGCCGACTTCGCTTTTCCCATGCGGCATGAAGCTCGCCATCACCTCCATCCAACGCAACCGCGGTCCCTGGATCGTCGAGTGGCTGGCCTTTCACATGCTCGTGGGCTTCAACCGCTTCTACGTCTATGCCCACAAGACCGACGACGGCATGACGCAGACGCTGCTGCGCCTGGCGCGCCACTACCCCGTCACAGTGCACGCGCTGGACGTGCCCGCCCAGGCGCAGCTGCTGGCCTACCGCCACGCCTGGAGCACCTACGGCCATGACGTGGACTGGATGGCCTTCATCGACGGCGACGAGTTCCTCATGCCCACCGCCTGCGACCACGTCGGCCAGGCGCTGGAGCCCTACGCGGCGCAGCCGCTGTCGGCCCTGGGCGTGTACTGGCTCTGCTATGGCGGCAACGCGCACGTGGAAGAGCCGCAGGGGCTGGTGATGCAGAACTACCCGCGCCACAGCGCGCGCAGCTTCCCGCCCAACCGCCACGTCAAGTCCATCGTGCGCGGCGGCGAAGCCGTGGACATCCGCGGCTCGCACCTGTTCGACACCCCGCGCGGCACCTTCGACGAGCTGCTGCGCCCGCTGCACCACGGCTTCATGGCCGATCTCGAACCCTCCTACCAGGCGCTGCGCATCAACCACTACGCGGTGCAGAGCTGGGAGTTCTTCAAGGCCACCAAGCAGAACATGGGTGCCGCCGACGGCGACCCGGCCCTGGTGCGCCCCGACAGCTGGTACCACCAGCACGATCGCAACGAGTGCGACGACGGCGTCAGCCACAACTTCCTGCTGCGCCTGAAACTCAAGGTGCGCGAGCTCCAGGCGGCCTTGGCGGCCCACTGAGCCGCGGGCCATCCCTTCCAACCCATTCGCTTTACCGCATGAAACAGACCCCCGCGCACCTCGTCGTCAACCAGGAGCTGCTGTCCCTCATCCCGGAGGACGCGCAGCGCGTGGTCGAGATCGGCTGCATGCTCGGCGCCATGGCGCAGTCCTACCGCGCCACGCATCCCGCGGCCGAGTACGTGGGCGTGGACATCGACCCCGACTACGCCCGCGCCGCCGCGCAGCACTGCACGCGGGCACTGGCCGGCGACATCGAGCAGCTTGCCCCCGAGGTCTTCGACAGCCTCTTCCCCAGCGACTGCTGGATCTTCGGCGACTGCCTGGAGCACCTGCGCGACCCCTGGGCGCTGCTGCGGCGCATCCGCGGGCGCATCAGCCCGCAGGGCTGCTTGCTCACCTGCATTCCCAACGCCCAGCATTGGACCGTGCAGTGGCGCCTGGCCAGCGGCCAGTTCCGCTACGAGGACAACGGCCTCATGGACCGCACCCACATCCGCTGGTTCACGCGCATCACCATGCTGGAGATGTTCCAGGCCGCGGGCTGGGCGGTGGAACAGGGCCTCACGCGCAACCTGCCCTACACGCCGCTGCAGGACGGCGTGCTCGCCGGCATCCGCGCCATGGCGCAGGCCAGCGGCATGGACCCCGAGCTGGCCGTGCAGGACGCCCAGCCCTTCCAGTACGTGTTCAAGCTGCGGCCCGCCTGATCGCGCCTCGTCAAAGGGCGCAGGCGCCTGCGCGTCCTGCCCGCGCAGGCGGACAGGACGCCAGGGCCACCTGGGCTGCCATCACCAAGACGGCCCGCGGCGCACGGCCACGCGCCGCGCCGCGCCGCTCACCTGTAGAGCGTGTCGTCGGCCTGCAGGCCGAGCTCGTGCAGGTGCTGCAGGCCGGCTTCCATGGTGAAGGCCGGCGTCTCCACGGGCACGAAGTTGTCGAGGTGCTCCAGGCTGCGGCGCGACAGCACGAAGGTGCCTATCAGGTGCTGGCTGCTGATGTGGTAGGCCGTGGGCATGAGCCCAAGCAGCGCATGCGCGGGCACGCCTATCTTGTGCTCCTCCAGGTCGCCGGGGTGGTGCTGGTCCTGCGGCCAGAAGAACAGCGGCGTGCTCAGCACGAGGTGGCTGTCGGGCCCGAGCGATTCCAGCAGGCTCTTGAGCAGCGCCTTGGCCGCAGCTGCGTCCAGGTGCTCGATCACGTCGAACAGGCACAGCATGTCGTAGCGCTGCAGCGCTTCCTTGGGAATGCTGCCGGCCAGGCCATACCAGACGTTGCGGTAGAGGCGCTGCTCGAACAGCGCGGTGTTGCAGCAGGCGTCGAAGTAGCCGTCCACGCCGTCCACATGCCAGTGCGCCGACTGCGGATGGCTCTTGACCAGGCGGCCGAGGTCGCCCAGGCCGAAGCCAATGTCCAGGAGGGTCAGTGCCTGCGCCTGCCGCTCGGGGAACACGTGGTGCACGATGGACTTGAAGCCCACCGAGTTGCCGCCGAAGTTGTAGTGGCCGCTGGGGATGCGCGCCACCATCTCGTAGTCGCGCACCACAGCCTGGAAAGCGGCGCCGCGCTCCAGCAGGAGCAGCGGCGTGGGCGCGGCGCATACCTGCTCGCGCACGGCGGAGAAGGCGCGCAGGTATTCCGGGAAGGGCTGCGTGCGCCAGGCGAGCTTGAGCGCATCGCTGATGTAGGCCTCGGTCGGATGCTGCTGCAGCTTGGACTGCGACCAGGCGAAGCCGAAGGGGTCGTGCGCCACGCTGCGCCACTGCGGCTGCGTGGCCAGCAGCAGCGAGGCCATGCGCTCCTGCACAAACACCTTGCGCTGCGCCGGGTAGGACGTGGGCAGGCACAGCGCCTGGCGCAAGGGGCTGTCCGGGCCCTCGCACACGGCGAACAGCCCCTCGTTGAGCTTCAGCCACTCGCGCCAGAAGGCGGGCCGGGCCACGAAGTAGTTGGAGAACACGATCTGGCGCGAATCCATCACCAGTTCGCGCAGCGGCACGTCGTGACCCATGCCCCGCAGCAACTGCGTGCACGCGTCGATCAGGCCCGGGTCGAAGGTTTCGCCCTGCTCGAAGACGTTGAGGAAGAACGCGCCCATGTCCGGCTGCGGCGAGAACAGCACAACGTCGGCCTGCGCCGTGTGAACCGCCGCGGTGACGAAGGCCCGCACCTGCGCCGCCGTCAGCCCCGTCTTGGAACGGAACTTGGGCGAGAAGAAGCCGTAGAACGCCGCCTCGTCCAGCGGCTGCTCCAGCAGGAACTGGCGGATGGGCCAGTACTCGTACCAGTCCGGCCGCGGGTTGGCCAGGTTGTCCAGCACGGCGTAGCCCGGTTCTATGGCTGCGCGCGAGGCTTCGGAATACGCGATCTGGAACAGGTGGATGGCGAGAGGTACTGCTTGCATGGGTGATCGGGGCTGGCGCACGGGCGGGCCGTGCAGTGCAGCGGCCGGGCCGCTGAAGGCGATGTGCGGCAGTCTAGGCAGCCATGCCGGCGCCAATGCGCCGAACAAGACTGCGCCTGCCGCCCAGTTCAGCGCCTGTACGCTAGAAAATCAGGCAGGACGACAGGCGCTTGTACAACTGCAGCGCCACCACCGCGGAACCGGCCTCATTGAGATGGTATTCATCATAGAAAATGTTCCCCTCGCTTCTCAAGTCGTTTTCCAGATCAACAAGGTTGAGGGAATTTTTCCTGCAATACTCTCTGGTCTGCGCGTTCATCAGTCTTCGATATTCCACCTTGCGCTGGAATTCCGATATATCGCCATACATTTGCCTGATGAAAGGCTCGTCTGGGTCTGCGCGGTGTGCCACCGTCGTGAACACCACGGGCACGCCATGGACCGCCGCCATGTGGTGAAATATCTGGAGAAACTTTTCGCGCTGCTCCAGCCTTAATTGCTGGGTGCGGGGACAGGCCACGTCAGTCTGCCTGGTGATCGGCGTGACGTAGTGATCCTCCGACCAATAACCATCCTTCATCAGCCCAGCTTCAATGTCGGATATGCCGTTCATCACCACCACGGCCTTGGGATTCAAAGGCACGACTTTATTGATGAAACAATTGATCGTGTGAAGCATGGTAGCGCCAGACATCCCGCCATTAAGAATTCCGACCAGCTTGTTATTCGTGAAGAACAACCTTTCCAACAGCGGCCATGCTCTTTTCCCCTCATGCACATATAAATTCTCAGGCACGCTGTCGCCAAGAATAACGATGCGCTCGGCATCAGCAGGGACATGATGGCCTGTCCGAATGAAGCCATTCTCGTCGGTGCGCAGCAAAAAATCCTCGCTACGCAGGCTACCGTCCGTATTCTCCAGATAACTGTCGGGAGGGCGCATGAGCGCATTGACGCTGACACCCCATTCCTTCAATTTTATGAATCGCTTCATCTCGATGGCGCCCGGCCTGCTGCGCCCCTCCTACCACACACCATGATCCAAGAGGAAAATCACGAAACCGCCTACCAAGCCTGAATTTATCTGTCTTGCGGCACTGCAAAATCAGGCAAACAAGGCGTCCACCCTGCTTACAAAATCCCGCAGAAGCCGCTGCTCAAAGTCAGGCGAGAAGGCCTCAAACAAGGTCTCGCACCCAGCCGTGGTGTCCAGCAGGGAAGCGTCAGCGTCCAGCCTGCGAGCCGCCTGCAGCACGGCCTCCGCAAAAGAAACAATGTCGCCCTGAGGAATTTCAGTGAACCTGGGCGGCTGCCAGTATTCACGCCCACCCTGCCCTGTATATCCAATCACGAGATTGCCGCAGTGCGCCGCCTCCACGGGCGGCACAGGCAGTCCCTCAAAATAGGAAAAGGCCATGAATATCATGGACTTCGACAACAGCCTGGCCACTTCGCTCTCGCCAACCCCATCAATGGGCTGCAGCCTCCAGCCTGCCGGCAGGCGGCCTTCCAGGAAGGCAATGACCAGCTTGCTGTGGTCGCTCATCTTCCTGGGCATGTAGGTAATTATCTTTTCCTTGGCCTCGGCTGGTTTGAACAAGGCGCGGTCTATGGAATACGTCACCCGGCATATTTTTTCCGAAAGCCCAGGATGAAGATGATTGACGCATCGGATGACATCCTGACTGATGCACAGTATTATTTTTGCGTGCTTATAAGCATCGTGGAATTCCGAAGACTCCAGATTCTTTTGCATCAGATAGCCGTTCTGCACGAAGATGCCATAATTCACCCCCATTTCGACCAACCTCTTCCAGTAGCCAAAAATCAAGCCCTCCGGAAGCACCACAAAATCGTTGCCGGGATCCAGGAATTTGTCGGTCTTGATTCTGGCCTTGTGGGAAAACCATGAGCATGCAAACCCGGAATCGGGTTGAATCATGTTGTATATCTGCGAGGATCCCAGGCGCTCATTGATGAGCTCGCTGTGGCGATAAATCACCTTCAGGCCACCGGAGGGAACGTCCGAGGGAACCGAAAAATATACGATATTGCTCATCAGGATTTTCCGTCGGGCTGAAAGCCGCAGTCAAAACGGGCGCCGGCACATGGCCTTGGCTGCCATTTGTTCAGCGGGCAGCCTGCTGCCGCAGCTTCCACAGCGTCTTGGCGTCCTGGCGTCCGTGGTATTGCGCCAGGTCGTCCACGCAGCTCACGCTCTGGCCCAGGTTGCGGTAAAGCTCGGCCACCACGCCGGCCAGCTTGCCGGCATGGCGCTGCACCTCCTTCACCAGCGCCGGCACGTCGTGCCGCTGCAGCACGCCATGGAATATCTCCTGCGTCTCCTCGAACTCATGGATGGTTTTCAAAACATTGGCCGGGTAATTGGGGTGCTCGAATACCGGCACCATGGAACAATAACCCTCAACGTTCATCACGTCGGTCACCATGCCGGAATCGACATAGTTGACCAGCTCCAGGCCTATATTTTTCAACCCTGGGTCAGAAACCAGCGAGGAAGCGACGAAGTCACCAGCGCTCTTTTTTACAGACTCATAGATTTCGGCACCCTTGGCGTTGTTACCTTTGAGGTCATGCAGGAAGAACGTGCGCGGCGTGACGCCGGCCTGCGTGTAAAGGTGTCCCAGCGACCAACCGGTGCCGCACAGATCCACCACCAGCGACCGATTCGTGGCACGGTCTGCGAAGTATTTCAGGTAAGCCTGTGAAGGCGCCACGCGGCACAGCCGGCTGGTGTAGAAATATTCAGACGGCAGATTCCAGCCCGCCTTCTCCTCCAGGGCCGAGAAAATTCTCTGGAGATAATGACAATCCCGACTGGAGAACAAAATGTTGCTGACGCCAAGCCGCTTGGACAGCAGACTCAAATACACCGACGCCAGTACCAGGATGGGAATGTTGTGGTTGATCTGCAACTGCCGCTGCTGTTTAATCTCCGTGCTCTGGCCAGTGCCCAGTGCTGTCAAGCGCACTTCCCGCATCAGGCGGGCCAGCAATTCAAACCCATTCTGGCGCAGAAAATTCTCATAAGCGCTCAGATTGCTGGATACCACGTGCTCGGCGAATACGCCGCAGCCTAACGGTGATTTCACGTCCGAATGCGGGTTGTCCCCGGCATGCTGCTCCAAAGCCAGCACGGCACCCAATTTCGGCCAGATCTCTCCCGTACGCTTGCCGGCGCTCGATATGACCAAGCCCACCTTCTTGCGCAAACCGGCCTTGTCCAGGATTTTGAGAATAACCCAGCGCGGCAGGTACATATCCGTCACCAGCACGTCGCCATGCTCCACCGCATCGAGGCTCTCGCGTATGCCTATGGCGTTGCAGATCTCGGCTTCGATTTCCCGTCCCTTCAGGTACTCGGCTACCTCGGCATCGAATCCGAATTGCCTGACGAGCACGGCGTAAATATCGTCCAACGTATGCGGCCCTGCCGCCACGGCAAGCTCCGCCTGCACCCTCAGGTTTGCGAAACCGTGAAGGCGCACCTCGTTTTCAACTTCCAGAAAAATGTTGCGGGCCTCGATACAACGACGGGCAACCAGCGTATCGAAAATATCAAAAGAATGATGCCGACGCATACGATGCTCCTGTCAGGCTTTCTTGTTGTGAATGACGCGCTGGAATTTCAGGCGCTCACCCTTTTCTATGACCACGATACTGTCGTAGAAATGGACGCCTTGGATACGGTCAAACTGTGACACCAGAAGCGGCGGCACCCGTGGCCCCTCGAAAGGGCCCACGCCTATGGCCGTCTTGGCATGCTCACTGCTGAGCACGTCAACGATGTCCTTGGAAAATTCAGTGAAACTGCGGGGATTCTTGTAGCCTCCATCTTCCACACGCACGCCGTGATAGTAGGACGTGTGCGTATCCTCGCACCAGAAGACACCGCCATCCTTGAGCATCTTGTAGCAGCTCAACAGCGTCACGATTTGATGGGGATTGTCGTGCGATCCGTCGTCAATAATGATGTCGAAATAATCTTTGTACTCTTTGAAATTGGTTTCCCAAAATTCATGACTACCTTGGTCACCGATAATGAGCCTCAAGTATTCCGTTTCCGTGCATTGGGGGGCAATGTCCACGCCGCAAATCTCGGTTCCGGCACCAAAATACTTGTTCCACATCTCGGCGCTGCCGCCGTACTGGGTGCCGATCTCCAATATCCTGGGCCGCCTGCCTACGAATTTCCCCAGGTGCCGCTCGTACAGCGCGAAGTAATGCTCGAATTTGTCGCAGGGGCGATCCAGGCTGTCGAAAATTTCTCTGAGGGACGGCACGTTGTTTCTCGCTTGGCGGTGGACGGGCGGCGTTGCAAGCCGGGGGGCGGGGTGGGGCCGGGCCTGCCGCTCCAGGCGGGGGCGCGCCGGCAGGGGCAGTGGCTCAGGCCAGGGCGACGGTGACGCCGGCCTGCCACCTGGGCAGTGCCTGACGCGAGCGCGGACACGCTGGCACCGCGCCGACGGTCAGAGGGATGGAAACGGCGGCTGGCATGGCAAGACACTGCGAAGTTGCACCATCTTAGGAAGGTCTCCGGGGTGCAATCCGTCGAACAGCTTGGGCACCGCCGCCATGTTCGGCCTTTCGCCACCGCGGCCCGTGCCTAGCATGCGGGCCCTGACTCTGGATACCTCATGCCGTCCACGCCCCCATTCTTCTCGGTGCTCATGCCCACGCACCAGCGCCCCGCCCTGCTGCGCCGCGCGCTGCAGTCGCTGCGCGAACAGGCCTGCCAGGACTTCGAGATCGTGCTGGTGGCCGACGACTGGGACGCCGCCACCGCCACGGCAGCCGCGGAGCTGCTGCGCCCGCAGGACATGTTCCTCAAGCGCAGTGGCCAGCCCGGCCCGGCCGGCAGCCGCAACGAGGCGCTGCGCCTGGCGCGCGGCGAGTGGGTGGTCTTCCTCGACGACGACGACACCTTCCTGCCCAACCACCTGCTGGCGCTGCAGGCCCAGGCGCGCCAGCCGGACGCACAGGTGCTGTTCACCGGCTACGAGGTGGTCACGGAAGACCGAACCCAGCCCGGCGCGCCCACGCTCTCGCGCCAGTCCATGGCGCTGGGCGGCCTGGACGTGCAGGCGCTGTGGGTGCGCAACTTCATTCCCAACCACACGCTGGCCTACCGCCGCGCCCTGCTCCAGGGACTGAGCTTCGACGAGCACCTGGCCTCGCTGGAGGACTGGGACTTCCTGCTGTCCGTGTGCAGCCGCGCCATGCCGCGCCACTGGGAGGGCGGCGGCGTGGTCATGCACAAGGACTACGTCAACCCCGGCCTGCGCCGCGGCAACTCCGAGAGCTCCAGCAACCACCTCGTGGTGCTGGATTTCCTGCACATCTACCGGCGCTGGCCCGCCCCCGACGCCGCGCTCAGGGCCCAGCGCCAGGCACTGCTGGCCCAGGTGGGACTGAATCTGCCGATGGAGTGGTTCTGACGCCGCTTGCGCCATGAAAAAAAACGGCCCCTTTCGGGGCCGCTTTCGTTTGGGCGCATCGTCCGCGGGGGCGATGCCGCCCGGCCCCGTGGGGCCGGGCATCAGCGTGCCGGATCAGATCAGCGGCAGTTGCTGCTGGTGACGCTGCTGCTCGTCCTGCAGCGAGGGCATCGCCACCGGCAGCAGCGTTGCCGCCGCCACCGTGCTGTCGGCTTGCACCGCCGCCTGCGCGTGGGCCGGCTCGGCCAGCACGTTGGTCGGTGCCGGCGCCAGCAGCTCGCCCACCGTCGGCGCGGCAGCCGCCTTCTGGGCGAACCACACGTCGGCCACCGCATGGTGCGTGCCGTCGGTGCCCGTCCAGCTCGACTCCAGGCCCAGCGTGTTGCCGTTGTCCACGGTGTTGCCGGCATGCGCATGCAGGTCGATGGAGGCCACGCCATGCTGCGTCAACGTCTGCAGCTCGCCCGCGTCGGTCTTGCCGTCGTGGTTGGCGTCCACCCACACGCGCAGGCGGTCCCAGTTCACGTCCAGCGCGTTGAGCACGCCGTCGTGGTTGCTGTCCTCCAGCGCCATGGCGGCGTAGCCGTTGGCCGCACGCGCTCCGTTGGCCAGCAGGGTGCCTTCACCGAACAGCTCGCGGCCGTCGTTGATGACGCCGTCGCCGTTGCGGTCCATCACCAGCAGGCCGTCGTTGCCGCCGACCCAGCCCGTGTGGTTCACGTGGCCCGTGCCCCGCACGTCGAAGGTCACGCCGTGCTCGACCGACAGCGTCTGCACGCCGTTGCCGTCCAGGTCCAGCACCACCGGCGAGGCCACGATGGAGGCGTTGGCAAGCCTCTGTTCGTCGGTCATGGCGTTGGCCTGGCTCATATCGAACGCAGCGGCTTGTGCGGCGCTCAGCTTGGCGATGTCCTGCACCTCCAACCCGGCGATCTGCGCGGCGGACAGAGCCCGGATGTCATCCGTGCTCAGGCCGGCGATGTTGGCCATCGTCAGCGCGGTGATCTGGTCCGGCGTCAGCGCCTGCACCTCGGCCACCGTCAGTGCCGCCACATGCGCGCTGGTCAGCACCGCCACCTGCGCCGCCGTCAGATCATCGACCTGCGAGACGGTGAGCGCGGCGAACTGGTCCGTGGTCAGCGACTTGATCACCGCCGTGGACAACGAGGACAGGTCGTCAGCCGTGAGATGCGACATGTGGTTGGCCGTCAGCCCGCTCGCCTGCGTGGTCGTGATCCAGCTGAACTGGTCCGGCGTCAGGGCGTTCAGGTTGTCGGTGGTCAGGTCGTGGAACTGCGCGGAAGTCATCGACGCCAGCTGGCCGATCGACAACTGGCCCAGTTCCTCGGTGCCCAGGGCATTGAACTGGTCACTGCTGAGCGCCCGCAGGAAGCCCGTGGACAGCAGCGAGACCTGGTCCACCGTCAGCGCCGAGATGTCGTCCGTGCCGAACTTGGCAAGCTGCGCCGTGGAGAAGGCGTTGAGCTGCGAGCCCGTCAGGTCGTCGAACTGGCTGCTGGACAGCGCCACCACCTGGTCAGTCGTCAGCGCCCGGATCACCGCCGTGGACAGCGAGGCCAGGTCCTGCGACTCCAGCTTGGAGAGCTGCGAGTTGCTCAGGCCGGCCACCTGGGCCACCGTCAGCGCCGAGAAGTGGTTCTCCGTCAGCGCGTTCAGGTTGTCCGTGCTCAGGTCGTGGAGCTGGGCAGAGGTCAGCACACCGAACTGGGTCGGCGACAGCAGGCTCAGCTCCTCGGTGCCCAGGGCATTGAGCTGGTCGCTGCTCAGCGCCCGGATGAACGCCGTGGACACCGACTGCACCTGCGTCCCCGTCAGCGCGGCGATTTCCGCCGTGGTGAACGTGGCGAGCTGCGCGCTGCTGAAGGTGTTGAGCTGGTCCGCGGTCAGCGCATCCATCTGCACGCTGGTCAGCGCCGCCACTTGGTCGGTCGTCAGCGACTTGAACACCGTCGTGGACAGCGCCGCCAGGTCTTCCGTCTCCAGCTTGGCGATCTGGCTGGCCTTCAGGCCGGCCGCCTGCGTCGTGCCGATGAGCGAGAACTGCTCCGCCGTCAGCGCGTTCAGGTTGTCCGTGCTGAGCTGGCCGAGCTGCACCGACGTCAGCGCCCCGAGCTGGGTCGGCGACAGCAGGCTCAGCTCCTCGGTGCCCAGGGCATTGAGCTGGTCGGTGCTCAGCGAACGCAGGAAGCCGGTGGACAGCTCCGCGCTCTGCGCCACCGTCAGCGCGGCGATTTCCGCCGTGGTGAACGTGGCGAGCTGCGCGCTGCCGAGGGTGTTGAGCTGGTCAGCGGTCAGCGCATCCATCTGCGCGCTGGTCAGCGCCGTCACCTGGTCGGTCGTCAGTGACTTGATCACCGCCGTGGACAGCGCGGCCAAGTCGTCCGACTCCAACTTGGCGATCTGGGTGGCCTTCAGGCCGGCCGCCTGCGTCGTGCCGATGAGCGAGAACTGCTCCGCCGTCAGCGCGTTCAGGTTGTCCGTGCTGAGCTGGCCGAGCTGCACCGACGTCAGCGCCCCGAGCTGGGTCGGCGACAGCAGGCTCAGCTCCTCGGTGCCCAGGGCATTGAGCTGGTCGGTGCTCAGCGACCGCAGGAAGCCGGTGGACAGCTCCGCGCTCTGCGCCACCGTCAGCGCGGCGATTTCCGCCGTGGTGAACGTGGCGAGCTGCGCGCTGCCGAGGGTGTTGAGCTGGTCAGCGGTCAGCGCATCCATCTGCGCGCTGGTCAGCGCCGTCACCTGGTCGGTCGTCAGCGCCTTGATCACTGCCGTGGACAGCGCGGCCAGGTCGTCCGACTCCAGCTTGGCGATCTGGCTGGCCTTCAGGCCGGCCGCCTGCGTCGTGCCGATGAGCGAGAACTGCTCCGCCGTCAGCGCGTTCAGGTTGTCCGTGCTGAGCTGGCCAAGCTGCGCCGACGTCAGCACCCCGAGCTGGGTGGCCGACAGCAGGCTCAGCTCCTCGGTGCCCAGGGCATTGAGCTGGTCGGTGCTCAGCGCGCGGATGAACGCCGTGGACACCGACTGCACCTGCTCCACCGACAGCGCGGCGATTTCCGCCGTGGTGAACGTGGCGAGCTGCGCGGTGCTGAAGGTGTTGAGCTGGTCAACGGTCAGCGCATCCATCTGCACGCTGGTCAGCGCCGCCACCTGGTCGGTCGTCAGCGACTTGATCACCGTCGTGGACAGCGCCGCCAGGTCTTCCGTCTCCAGCTTTCTCAGCTGGTCCGAAACCAGGCCGGCGAGTTGCGCACTGGTGAGCACGGAGAACTGATCCGCGGTCAGCGCGTTGAGGTCGTCCGTGCCCAGCTTGCCCAGCTGCGCCGAGGTCAGCGCCAGCACCTGGGGCGTGGTCAGGGCCTGGAACTGGGCAGCGCCCAGCCCGCCCAGCGTGTCCGAGGCCAGGCCGGCCAGCGCCGCGGTGGAGATGGCCGCCACCTGCTCGACGCTCAGCGCCGCCATCTCGTTGGTGGCGAAGGCATTGAGCTGCGCGCTGCTGAGCACGGCGATCTGGTCCACGGTCAGGTTGTCAACCTGGTCGCTGGTGAGCGCGCCCACCTGCGCCACGGTCAGCGACTTGAACGCCGCCGTGGTCAACGCGGCCAGGTCGTCGTCCTGCAGCTTGCGGATCTGGTCGGTACCCAGCCCGGCGACCTGCGCGCTGGTGAGCAGGCCGAACTGGTCCGCCGTCAGCGCGTTGAGGTCGTCCGTGCCCAGGCCGCCCAGTTGCGTCGAGGTCAGCACCGCCACCTGCTCCGCAGTCAGCGCCTGGAGCTGGGTATCGCCCAGCGCATTCAGCTTGGCCGCGCTCAGCGAGCGGATGACCGTCGTGGACAGCGCGGCCACGTCCTCGGCTTCGAGCTTGGAGATCTGGTCCGTGCTCAAACCGGCGAACTGCGCGCTGGTGAACACGGCGAACTGATCCGCCGTCAGTGCGTTGAGGTCATCGGTGGCCAGCTTGCCCAGCTGCGTTGCGCTCAGCGACAGCACTTGTGCCGAGGTCAATGCCTGGAACTGGCTGGCGTTCAGGGCGCCGAGGTTGTCCGTGGACAAGCCGGCCAGCGCCGCCGTGGACAGGGATCCGACCTGCTCCGCGCTCAGCATCGACATCTCGCCCGTGCTGAAGGTGTTGAGCTGGGCGCTGCCGAGCACGGCGATCTGTTCCGCGGTCAAGGCGTCGATCTGGTCGCTGGTCAGTGCCCGGACCTGGTCCGTGCTCAGCGACTTGGCCACCGTCGTGGACAGCGCCGCGATATCAGCGTCCTGGAGATGCGACATCTGGTCGCTGCTCAGGCCCGCGACCTGCGTGCTGGTCAGCACGCTGAACTGGTCGGCCGTCAGCGAATTGAGGTCGTCCGTGCCCAGCGTGCCCAGTTGCACCGAGGTCAGCGCGGCCACCTGCGCGGTGCTCAGCGCCTGGAACTGGTCGGAGACCAGCGCACGCAGGTTGTCCGAGGACAGCCCCGCGATCACCGTTGGGCTCAGCGCCGCCACGTCGGCGACCTCCAGCTTGGACATCTGGTCCGTGGTGAAACCGGCGAGCTGCGCGCTGCTCAGCACGGCGAACTGCGCCGCCGTCAGCGCGTTGAGGTCATCGGTACCCAGGCTGCCCAGCTGTGCCGCGGTCAGGGCCTTCACCTGCGCAGAGGTCAGGGCCTGGAACTGGTCGGTGTCGAGCGCGCGCAGCTGGTCCGAGCCCAGGCCCGCCAGCACCGTGGAGCCCACCGCCGCGATCTGGCTGGTCGTGAGCGCCAGCATCTCGTCCGTGCTGAACGTGGCGAGTTGCGCGCTGCTGAGCGTGGCGATCTGCGCCGTGGTCAGGTCATTGATCTGGTCGCTGACCAGCGCCTTGACCTGGTCGGTGGACAAGGACTTGAACACCGTCGCGGACAGCGCCGCGAGGTCGCCCGTCTCCAGCTTGGAGACCTGGTCGGTGCTCAGGCCCGCCACCTGCGCGCTGCTCAGCACGGCGAACTGGTCCGAGGTCAGCGCGTTGAGGTCGTCCGTGCCCAGCTTGCCCAGCTGGGCCGAGCTCAGCACGGCCACCTGCGTGGTGGTCAGGGCCGCGATCTGGTCGGAGACCAGGGCCGACAGGCTGTCGGAGGTCAGCGACTTGATCACCGCGGCCGACAGCGCGGCCACGTCGTCGGTCTCCAGCTTGGAGATCTGGTCAGTGCCCAGGCCCGCCACCTGTGCGCTGCTGAGCACGGCGAACTGGGCCGAGGTCAGCGCGTTGAGGTCGTCCGTGCCCAGCTTGCCCAGCTGCGCCGAGGTCAGTGCGGCCACCTGGCCAGAGGTCAGGGCCTGGAACTGATCGGAGCCCAGCGCGCCGAGCTTGTCGGAGGCCAGGTTGGACAGCGCGCCGTGCGAGATCGCCGCGACCTGCGCCGTGCTCAGGGTAGCCATCTCATCGGTGGTGAATGCGCTGAGCTGCGCGCTGCTGAGCGTGGCGACCTGCGCGGTGGTCAGGTCATCGACCTGGTCGCTGGTGAGCGCCGCCACCTGCGCCGTGCTCAGGCTCTTGATCACGCTCGTGGACAAGGCCGCGAGGTCGTCCGTCTGCAGCTTGGAGAACTGGTCGGTGGTCAGGCTCGCGGTTTGCGTGCTGGTCAGCACGGCGAACTGGGCCGTGGTCAGCGCGTTGAGATCGTCCGTGCCCAGCTTGGACAGCTGGGTCGCGGTCAGCGCGTTCACCTGGGTGGCGGTCAGGGCCGCGATCTGGTCGGAGCCCAGGGCCGAGAGGCTGTCGGAGGTCAGCGACTTGATCACCGTGGCCGACAGCGCGGCCACGTCGTCGGTCTCCAGCTTGGAGATCTGGTCGGTGCCCAGGCCCGCCACCTGTGCACTGCTGAGCACGGCGAACTGGGCCGAGGTCAGCGCGTTGAGGTCGTCCGTGCTCAGCTTGGACAGCTGCGCCGAGGTCAGCGCGGCCACCTGGACCGAGGTCAGCGCCTGGAACTGGTCGGAGCCCAGCGCGCCGAGCTTGTCCGAGGCCAGCCCGGTCAGCGTGGTGGCGGCGATGGAGGCCACTTGGGCCGTGGTCAGCGCGGCCATCTCATCGGTGCTGAAGGTGCCCAGCTGTGCGCTGCTGAACGCGGCGACCTGCGCCGTCGTCAGGTGGGGCACCTGGACGCTGGTCAGCGCGGCCACCTGGGCCGTGGTCAGGCCGGCGATCAGCGTGGTGGACAGCACCGACAGGTCGTCCGTCTCCAGCTTGGAGAACTGGTCCGTGGTCAGGCTGGCGACCTGAGCGCTGCTGAGCACGGCGAACTGGGCCGAGGTCAGCGCGTTGAGGTCGTCCGTGCCCAGCTTGGACAGCTGCACCGTGGTCAGCGCGGCCACCTGGGCCGTGGTCAGCGCCTGGAACTGGTCCGAGCCCAGCGCGCCAAGCTTGTCCGTCGCCAGCGCGGCCAGGTTGGCGCCGCTGATGGCCACGAGCTGCGCCGTGGTCAACACGCCGATCTCATCGGACGTGAAGGTGCCCAGTTGCGCGCTGCTGAGCGCGGCCACCTGCGCGGTGGTCAGGTCATCGACCTGGTCGCTGGTGAGCGCGGCCGCCTGGGCCGTGGTCAGCGACTTGAGCACCGCGGTGGACAGCGCCACGAGGTCGTCTGTTTCCAGATGGGCCATCTGGTCCGTGGTCAGGCCGGCGGTCTGGTCGCTCGTCAGCGCGGCGAACTGCTGGGTCGAGAGCGAATTGAGGTCGTCGCTGGAGAGCCCGCCCAGCTGCGCCGAGCTCAGCGCCCGCACTTGGGCCGTGCTCAGCACGAGGAACTGGTCGGAGCCCAGCGCGCCGAGTTGGGCCGAGTTCAGCCCGGCCAGCGCCGCCGTGGTCAGCACGGCGAGCTGCTGCTCGGTGAGCGCACCCACCTCGTCGGAGCTGAAGGCGGCCAGTTGCGCGCTGCTGAGCGTGGCGATCTGCGCCGTGGTGAGGTCATCGACCTGGTCGCTGGTGAGCGCGGCCACCTGGGCCGTGGTCAGCGACTTGAGCACCGTGGTGGACAGCGCCACGAGATCGTCCGTTTCCAGATGGGCGATCTGGTCCGTGGTCAGGCCCGCGGTCTGGTCGCTGGTCAGCACGGCGAACTGCGCGGCCGACAGCGCGTTGAGGTCGTCGCTGGCGAGCTTGCCCAGTTGTGCCGAGCTCAGCGCCCGCACTTGGGACGTGCTCAGCGCGAGGAACTGGTCGGAGCCCAGCGCGCCGAGCTGGTCCGAATTCAGCCCGGCCAGCGCCGTCGTCGCCAGCGCAGACACTTGCGCCTCGGTGAGCGCGCCCACCTCATCGGCACTGAACGTGGCCAGTTGCGCGCTGCTGAGCGCGGCGATCTGCGCCGTGGTCAGGGCGTCGATCTGGTCGCTGACCAGCCCGGCCACCTGCGCCGTGCTCAGCGAGCGGATGGCCGCGGCGGACAGCTTGACGAGGTCGTCGGTTTCGAGCTTGCCGATCTGGGTCGCCGTCAGGCCCACGAGCTGCGCGGTGCTGAGCAGGGCGAACTGCGTTTCGGTCAGCGCATTGAGGTCGTCCGTGGACAGTCCGGTGATCTGCGCGGACGTCAGCGCCGCCACCTGGCGGCTGGTGAGCGCGCCGATCTGGTCGGAGTCCAGCGCCCGCAGCTGCGTGGTGTTCAGCGAGGCAATCACGGCCGTGGACAGCGCCGCCACGTCAGCCTGCTCCAGATTGGACACCTGATCCGTGGTCAGGCCAGCGGCCTGTGCGGTGGTCAGCGTGGCGAACTGCGCCGTGCTCAACGCGTTGAGCACGTCCGAGGACAGCCTGGCGATCTGCGCGGAGCTCATGGCCAGGACCTGGCCGGTGCCCAGGACGGCGAGCTGGTCGGAGCCCAGCGCGCTGAACTGCTGCGCGCTCAAGCTGGCCAGGGCCGCCGTGGACATCACCGCGACCTGCGCCGCGGTCAGCGCGCCGATCTCGTCGGAAGCGAAGGTGGCCAACTGCGCGGTGCTGAGCGAGGCGACTTGCGCCGTCGTCAGGTCATCGACCTGGTCACTGGTGAGCGCGGTGGCCTGCGCCGTGGTCAGCGACTTGATCACCGCCGTGGACAGGCGGGCCAAGTCCTCGGTCTCCAGCTTGGAGATCTGGTCCGTGGTCAGGCCGGCGGCCTGCGCCGTGGACAGCACCGCGAACTGCGCGGTCGTCAGCGCGTTGAGGTCGTCCGTGGACAGCTTGGCGATCTGCGTGGCCGTCAGGGCCGCCACCTGGCGGGTGGACAGCGCGGCGATCTGGGCGGAATCGAGGGCGCCGAGCTGTGCCGTGGTCAGCGAGCTGACCACGGCCGTGGTCAGTGCCGTGACGTCTTCAGCCTCCAGCTTGGAGATCTGGTCGGTGGTCAGGCCGGCGACCTGCGCACTGGTGAGCACGGCGACCTGCGCCGTGGTCAGGGCATTGAGGTCGTCGGTGCTGAGCTTGCCCAGTTGGGCCGAGCTCAGCACGGCGATCTGCGACGTCTTGAGCGCCGCGATCTGGTCGGCGTCCAGGGCGTTGAGCTGGTCCGACTTCAGGCCGGCGACGGCGGCCGTGCTCAGCACGCCCACTTGGACGGCGCTCAGCGCCGCCATCTCTGCCGTGGAGAAGGTGGAGAGCTGCGCGCTGCTCAGGCTGGCGATCTGCGCCGTGGTCAGCGAATCGACCTGCACGCTGGTGAGCGCGGCGGCCTGCGCCGTGGTCAGCGACTTGATCACCGCCGTGGACAGGCGGGCCAGGTCCTCGACCTCCATCTTGCCGATCTGGTTGGCCGTCAGGCCGGCGGCCTGCGCCGTGGTCAGCACCGCGAACTGCGCGGCCGTCAGCGCGTTGAGGTCGTCCGTGGACAGCCCGGCGATCTGCGTGGACGACAGGGCCGCCACCTGGCGGGTGGACAGCGCGACGATCTGGTCGGCATTCAAGGCGCCGAGCTGCGTCGTGGTCAGCGAGCCCACCACGGCCGTGCTCAGCGCCGTGACGTCGGCCACCTCCATCTTGGCGATCTGGCCCACGGTCAGGCCGGCGGCCTGCGTGCTGGTGAGCACGGCGACCTGCGCCGTGGTCAGGGCATTGAGGTCGTCGGTGGAAAGCCTGCTGATCTGGACCGAGTTCAGCGCGGCGATCTGCGACGTCTTGAGCGCGGCGATCTGGTCGGCGTCCAAGGCGTTGAGCTGGTCAGACCTCAGGCCGGCGACGGCGGCCGTGCTCAGCACGCTCACTTGGGCGGCGCTCAGCGCCGCCATCTCGGCCGTGGAGAAGGTGGAGAGCTGCGCGCTGCTCAGGGTGGCGACCTGCGCCGTGGTCAGCGAATCGACCTGCACGCTGGTGAGCGCGGCGGCCTGCGCCGTGGTCAGCGACTTGATCACCGCCGTGGACAGGCGGGCCAGGTCCTCGACCTCCATCTTGCCGATCTGGTTGGCCGTCAGGCCGGCGGCCTGCGCCGTGGTCAGCACCGCGAACTGCGCGGCCGTCAGTGCATTGAGGTCGTCCGTGGACAGCCCGGCGATCTGCGTGGACGACAGGGCCGCCACCTGGCGGGTGGTCAGCGCGACGATCTGGTCGGCATCCAGGGCGGCGAGCTGCGTCGTGGTCAGCGAGCCCACCACGGCCGTGCTCAGCGCCGTGACGTCGGCCACCTCCAGCTTGGCGATCTGGGCCGCGGTCAGGCCGGCGGCCTGCGCGCTGGTGAGCACGGCGATCTGCGCCGTGGTCAGCGCGTTGAGGTCTTCGGTGTTGAGCTTGCCGATCTGGGACGAGCTCAGCACGGCGATCTGCGCCGTCTTGAGCGCCGCGATCTGGTCGGCGTCCAGGGCGTTGAGCTGCGCCCCGCTCAGGCCGGCGACGGCGGCCGTGCTCAGCACGCCCACTTGCGCGACGCTCAGCGCCGCCATCTCGGCCGTGGAGAAGGTGGAGAGCTGCGCGCTGCTCAGGGTGGCGATCTGCGCCGTGGTCAGCGAGTCAACCTGCACGCTGGTGAGCGCGGCGGCCTGCGCCGTGGTCAGCGACTTGATCACCGCCGTGGACAGGCGGGCCAAGTCCTCGGCTTCCATCTTGCTGATCTGGACTGCCGTCAGGCCCGCGGCCTGTGTCGTGGTCAGCACCGCGAAGTGCGCCTCCGTCAGCGCGTTGAGGTCGTCCGTGGTCAGCTTGCCCAGCTGGACCGCGCTCAGCGCCGCCACCTGGCGGGTGGACAGCGAGGCGATCTGGTCGGCATTCAGGGCGCCGAGCTGCGCCGTGGTCAACGCGCCCATGACGGACGAGGACAGCACGGCCAGATCGTCCGCCTCCAGCTTGGACATCTGCAGGGTGGTCAGGGCAGACACCTGCGCCGAAGTGAGCACGGCGAACTGCGCCGTGGTCAGGGCATTGAGGTCCTCGGTGCTCAGCTTGCCCAGTTGGGCCGAACTCAGCACGGCAATCTGCGCCGTCTTCAGCGCCGCCAGCTGCTGAGCGCCGAACGCGCCGAGCTGCGCCGTGCTCAGCCCTGCCAGCGCGGCCGTGGTCAGCGCGCCCACTTGGGCCGTGGTCAGCGCTGCCATCTCGGCCGTGGAGAAGGTGGAGATCTGCAGGCTGCTCAGGGTGGCGATCTGCGCCGTGGTCAGCGAGCCAACCTGCTCGCTGGTGAGCGCGGCGGCCTGCACCGAGGTCAGTGCCTTGATCGCTGCGGTGGAAAGCACGCGCAGGTCGGCCGCTTCCATCCTGGACACCTGCGTGGCGCTCAGGCCTGCGAGCTGCGCCGTGGTCAGCGATGCGAATTGCGCCGTGGTCAGCGCATTGAGGTCACCCGTGGTCAGGCTGGCGATATGGGTGGAGCTCAGCGCCGAGATCTGCCGCGTGCTCAGCGCGGCCATCTGCGACGCGTCCAGCGCCGCCAGTTGCGTCGTGCTCAGCGCGCGCATCACCGCGGTGGACAGCGCGTTGAGGTCGGCCACTTCCATCTGGGAAAGCTGCGCGGTCGTCAGGCCCGCAGCCTGGGCCGTGTTCAGCACGGCGAACTGGGCCGTGGTCAGGGCGTTGAGGTCTTCGGTGTTGAGCTTGCCGATCTGGGTCGAGCTCAGCACGGCGATCTGCGACGTCTTCAAGGCCGCGATCTGGGTGGCGCTGAGCGCATTGAGCTGCGCAGAACCCAAAGCCGCAAAGGCCGCCGTGGACAGGGCCTGCAGCTGCGCCGTGTTCAGCACCGCCATTTCCGCGGTGCTGAAGGTGGCGATCTGCGCGCCGCTCAGGGTGGCCACCTGCGCCGTGGTCAGGTCATCGATCTGTGCGCTGGTGAGCGCGGTCGCCTGGGCAACGGACAGCGTCTTGATGGCCGCCGTGGACAGGGCGCGCACGTCCGCCTCTTCCAGCCTGGAGATCTGCGCCGTGGTCAGGCTGGCGACTTGGCCCGTGGTCAGCACCGAGAACTGCGCCGTGGTCAGGGCGTTGAGGTCGCCCGTGGTCAGGCCGGCGAGCTGCTTGGACGTCAACGCCGTCACCTGCCGCGTGGTCAGCGCCGCGAGCTGGCTGTCGCTCAAGGCATTGAGCTGCGCCGTGCTCAACACGCCGAGAGCCGCCGTGGACAGGCGGCTGATGTCCTGCACCTCGATGGCGGCGATTTGGGCCACGCTCAGCGCCGATGCGCCCGCCGTGGTGATGGCGCCGACCTGCGCCGTGGTCAGCACCGCGATCTTTTCCGCAGTGAACTGCCCCCACTCTGCCGCCGACAGTCCGGCAATTACCGCCGTCGAAAGTTGGGCAACCTGGGCCGGAGTCAACGCTGCAATGTTGGTGGGCATATGCGTTCCTCAAAAATCAATCGCTACCGGACCAGCGTCAAGCCGTGTCGCAAGCGCGTCCCTGGGGAGGGAGTGGGATGGGTCAAGACAAGCGACACACGCGCTTTGGGGAGAGCGGTGGCGCCGTACGCCCCACTAGTTGTGGGGACGTTCTGTTACGTGCTATCGGCCTGGGTCCGGAGAACTTGAGGACAGCAAGAGCGCGAAGCGCAAACTTTTTGGCGGTTTGACGGGGCTCAAACCTGCATGCCCATGATGTCCGTGTACGCCTGCACGAGGCGGTTTCGCACGGTGAGCGTGGCCTGAAAACCGATCTGGGCCTTCTGCATCGCGACCATGGTCTGTTCGATGCTGACGCTGGGGTTGTCGAGCTGGACTTCCTGCTGCAGCCGCGTGGCCTCGTTTTGCGTGGCGCTCACGGACTTGAGCGCGTCCGACATGGCCGCGGCGAAGCCGCCGGGCTGCACTTGCTGGGTGTTGCGCAGCGGCTGGCCGTCGGTCTGCAGCCCGGCGCGGGCGGCGGCTTGGGCGAAATCGAAAGGTTTGAGCTTCAGTTCCATGGCGGGCACTAACGGGTACGGTCCTGTCCTGGACAAGGAGAATCCAGGCCGCACGGCCATGGGTACACCCCTCCCAGGATGGACGCGACTCTAGAAGTGCGGCCGCGGCGCCGGTGGCGCGAAGTGGGCGGGCTTTGCCGGCTTCATCGGCCGATGGCGCCCAAGCTTGAGGGCCAAAAATGGCGACCTTTCCGACGCTCGCCCGCGCTGTACCCGTTGCGCCGCCATGGACCAAGCTCTTTCCCCCGTCACTCCGCAGCCGCCGGCCCCGGTCGGCCGCTTCGCGCGCCTGGCAGCGTTGCCCCCCCGCAACAAGATGATGCTGGGCGCGGGCGTGGCCGGGCTGCTGGCCGTGCTGGTGGCGCTGATGCTGTGGGGCCGCGAGCCGGACTACCGGGTGCTGTTCACCGGCATGACCGACAAGGACGGCGGCGCCGTGCTGGCGGCGCTGCAGCAGATGAACGTGCCCTACCGCCACGGCGAGGGCGGCACGCTGCTGGTGCCGGCCGAAAAAGTGCACGAGGCGCGCTTGAAGCTCGCTTCGGCCGGGCTGCCCAAAGGGGGCATCGTCGGCTTCGAGCTGATGGACAACGCCCGCTTCGGCCAGACGCAGTTCCAGGAGCGCACGACCTACCAGCGCGGCCTCGAAGGCGAGCTCACGCGCTCCATCATGTCGCTGGACGCGGTGGAGAGCGCCCGCGTGCACTTGGCCATTCCGCAGCAGACCGGCTTCTTCCGCGAGCAGCAAAAGCCCAGCGCCTCGGTGCTGCTGACGCTGCGCGGGGGCCGCAGCCTGGACCGCACGCAGCTCGCGGGCATCGTGCACCTGGTGTCCTCGTCGGTGCCGGAGATGAACCCCAAGGCGGTGAGCATCCTGGACCAGAGCGGCGCGCTGCTCTCCGGCCCCGAGGGCGCCTCCGCCCAGCAGGGCAACCTGGACGCGCAGCAGCTGGCCTACGTGCAGCAGGTCGAGCGCGGGCTGCAGCAGCGGGTGATGGACATCCTGGAGCCCGTGGCCGGGCGGGACAACCTGCGCGCCTCGGTGACGGCGGAGATCGACTTCTCGCAGACCGAGTCCACCGCCGAGTCCTTCCGTCCCAACCAGGGCGCCGAGCCCGCGGCCGTGCGCAGCCAGCACAGCATCGAGGCCGGGCCCAACCCCAACTCGGCCGTGCCGTCGGGCATTCCCGGCGCTGTGAGCAACCAGCCGCCCGTCGCGCCGGCGGCGCCCGTCAACGGCGCCTCCGCGCCGCTGCAGCCCACGCAGCCCAACTCCGGCAGCGGCGCGCTGGGCGCGGGCGGACGGCGCGAGAACGTCATCAACTACGAGGTGGACAAGACGGTGCGCGTCACGCGCAACGCCACCGGCGTCATCAAGCGGCTCACGGCGGCGGTGGTGCTCAACCAGCGCAGCACCACCGACCCCAAGGGCAAGGTCACGCCCGTGCCCATCAGCGACGAGGAGCTCGACAAGCTCACCTCGCTGGTGCAGGAGAGCATCGGCTTCAGCAAGGAGCGCGGCGACTCGGTGCGCGTGGTCAGCGCCCCGTTCCAGGCGCCCGCGGCCGACAAGACCGAGGAGCTGCCGCTGTGGCGCCAGCCCTGGGTGATGGAGCTGCTGCGCACCGGCGGCATGCCCTTGGCGCTGACGCTGGTGGCGCTGATGCTGCTGCTGGGCGTGGTGCGCCCGGCGCTGCGCCAGCCCAAGGCCGAGGAGCCGCCGGTCCCGCCGCCGGGCACGCAGCTCGACGCGCTGGTGGACGACCAGGAGGCCCTGCCCGATCCCTCGCAGGAGGACGCCCTGGCCTCGACCGCGGGGGTCAGGATCGCCGCGCCGATGCTCATCAACGACAGCGCCGACGTGCAGACGCTGGAGCAGTTGCGCGCGCTGGCCAAGGAAAAGCCCGCCGTGGTGGCCGAGATCCTGCGCGGCTGGTTCAACAAGAAGGAAGCTTGACCCGCCATGGACGAAGAAGGCCTGGAGAACGCCGCCATCATGCTCATGACGCTGGGCGAGGAAGAGGCGGCCGAGGTGTTCAAGCACCTGGGACCCAAGGAGGTTCAGCGCCTGGGCGAGACGCTCACGCGCATGAAGCCCGTCTCGCGCGACCGGCTGCAGGAGGTGCTGCGCCGCTTTGCCGACGAGGCCAACCAGCAAAGCCTGCTGCTGCCCGATACCGACGAGTACGTGAAGAACGTGCTGCGCAAGGCGCTGGGCGACGACAAGGCCAACCTGCTGATCGACCGCATCATGCAGGCCAGCGACATCACCGGTATCGAGAGCCTGAAGTGGATGGACGCGCCCTCGGTGGCCGAGCTGCTGCGCAACGAGCACCCGCAAATCGTGGCGGCCATCCTGGTGCACCTGGACTACGACCAGGCCAGCGGCGTGCTCAAGTGCTTCCCCGACCGCCAGCGCAACGAGGTGCTGGTGCGCATCGCCACGCTGGACGGCATCCAGCCCAGCGCGCTCAAGGATCTCAACGACGTGATGGGCCGCGTGCTGGCCGGCGGCGGCGACCGCACCACGCGCAAGGCCAGCCTGGGCGGCGTCAAGGCCGCGGCCGAGATCATCAACATGCTCGGCGGCTCGGCCGAGACGGCGGTGCTGGACTACATCCGCGAGGCCGACACCGACCTGGCGCAGAAGATCATGGACAACATGTTCACCTTCGACGACCTGGTCAAGGTGGACGACCGCGGCATGCAGGCGCTGCTCAAGGAAGTGCAGTCCAGCGAGCTGGTGGTGGCGCTCAAGGGCTCCTCGCCGGAGCTGCGCGACAAGATCTTCAAGAACATGTCCAGCCGCGCCGCCGAAATGCTGCGGGAAGAGCTGGATGCGCGCGGCCCGGTGCGGCTGTCCGAGGTCGAGGCCCAGCAGAAGGAGATGCTCAAGATCGTGCGGCGCCTGGCCGACGAGGGCACCATAGTGCTGGGCGGCGGCGGCGATGACCAGTTCGTCTGACCGTCCCGCGCGCGCGGGCGGCAGCCTGTACGCGCGCTTCATCCCGCGCGAGGAGCTGCAGAGCTTCAAGGCGTGGATGCCCGACAGCTTCGAGCCGCCCAAGCCCGTCAAGGCGCCTCCGGCCCCTACCCCGCCGCCGGACATCCCCGCGGCCGAGCACGCGCTGCTGCTGCACACGGCGCGGCTGGCCGGGCGCGAGGAAGGCCATGCGGAAGGCCAGCGCCAGGGCTACGAGGAGGGTTACCGCGACGGCCTGGCGGCGCTGGAGAGCTTCAAGCAGCACCACACCGCGCAGATGGCGGCGCAGGTGGCCTCGCTGCTGGAGTCCATGGAGGCGCAGCTCGACGCGCTGGAGGAGCCCATGGCGCGGGCGGTGGCCGAGTCGGCCACGCGGCTGGCGCGCGCGGTGCTGCGCACCGAGCTGAGCACGCGGCCGGAAGTGGTGGAGTCCGTGGCGCTGGAGGCCGTGGGCGCCATGCTGGCGGGCGCGCGCCAGATGCGCGTGACCGTGAACCCCGAGGATGAGCCGCTGCTGGCCGCCGGCGCCGCGGCGCTGCAACTGGAGGCGCGCGGCGCGCGCGTCCTGGCCAGCGCGGCCGTGGCGCGCGGGGGCTGCGTGGTGGAGTCGGAGCTGGGCCGCGTGGACGCGCGCATCGAGCAGCGCTGGGCGCAGGCCGCGAAGCTGCTGGGCGCCCCCCTGCCCTGGGAAGAGGCGCCCGCTGCGCCACCGGCCGCGGCACCCCAACGGGCAGCGGCTGCGGCGCCGGCGCTGCCGCCGGAGCCGTCGTTCGAGCTGGACCTGGGCGCCGACGACGCACCGCCGCCGCCGCCCATGCCCGACCTGGACGACCTGCCCGATCCGGGCAGCTTCCCGCGCTGAGCCACAGGTGAGCCGCAGATGAGCCGCGAATTCATAGAAGCCGCCCAGGCGCGGCGCCAGCAGCGCTGGGACAAGTTCCTGTCGCGGCTGCCGGACTTCGCCGACCAGCCCCAGCCGCTGCCGGCCGAAGGCACGCTCATGCGCGTGACCGGCCTGGTGCTGGAGGCCGCGGGCCTGCGGCTGCCCGTGGGCGCGGCCTGCGAGGTGCGCATGGGGAAGGACTCGCCGGTGCAGGCCGAGGTGGTGGGCTTCAACGGCGATCGCGCCTTTCTCATGCCCACGGGCGAGATCCACGGCCTGGCCAGCGGCGCGCGCGTGCTGCCGCGGCCCGCGCCGGTGTCCGCGCCGCAATTCGGAACGGAAGTGCATCCCTGGCGCCGCAGCGAGGACCGCGGGCTGCTGCTGCCCGTGGGCGCCGGGCTGCTTGGGCGCGTGGTGGACCCGCACGGCGAGCCGCTGGACCGCGCCGGCCCCATCACCGCCACCGCGCTGGCGCCGCTGGCGCGCCGCCCCATCAACGCCATGGACCGCGACCCCGTGCGCCAGCCGCTGGACACGGGCGTGCGCGCCATCAACTCCATGCTCACCGTGGGCCGCGGCCAGCGGCTGGGCCTGTTCGCCGGCACGGGCGTGGGCAAGTCGGTGCTGCTGGGGATGATGGCCCGCTACACCGAGGCCGACGTGATCGTGGTGGGCCTCATCGGCGAGCGCGGCCGCGAAGTGAAGGAATTCATAGAGGACATCCTGGGCGAGGAGGGTTTGCGCCGCTCGGTGGTGGTGGCCGCGCCCGCGGACGCGCCGCCGCTGGTGCGCATGCAGGGCGCGACCTACTCCACGGCCATCGCCGAGCACTTCCGCGACCAGGGCCTGGACGTGCTGCTGCTCATGGACAGCCTCACCCGCTACGCGCAGGCGCAGCGCGAGATCGCGCTGGCCATCGGCGAGCCGCCGGCCACCAAGGGCTACCCGCCGAGCTGCTTTTCCAAGCTGCCGCAACTGGTGGAGAGGAGCGGCAACGGGGTCAAGGGCGGCGGCTCGATCACGGCCTTCTACACGGTGCTGTCCGAGGGCGACGACCAGCAGGACCCGATCGCCGATGCGGCGCGCGGCATCCTGGACGGCCACATCGTGCTCTCGCGCGAGCTGGCCGAGAGCGGCCACTACCCGGCCATCGACGTGGAGAAGTCCATCTCCCGCGTGATGACCAGCGTGGCGGAGAAGCCGCACATCGACGCCGCGCGGCGCGCGCGGCAGATGCTGGCGCGCTACACGCGGGCGCGCGACCTCATCGCGCTGGGCGCCTACACGCCCGGCCACGACGCGGAGCTGGACCTCGCGGTTCGCCTGCACCCCAAGCTCATGACGCTGCTGCAGCAGGGCATGCACGAGCACGCGCCGCTGGATTTGTGCAAGCGGCAACTGGCGGCGACGGTGGCGGGTTGAGGCCGGGACCGTGGCGTCCTGGCGGCAGGGCGGCGCGGCCATCGCGGGCCCTGCGGCGGGCCACTCGCAGCGAATGGGCCCTTCTCCAACGCCTTTTCCGCGCTTAACTGCCGTCCCCGGCGACCGAAACTGCGGGGAGATGTTCCCTTTCCCCACCGCCGGCCACAGCCCGCGCGCCGCCGAGGTCCGCCATGAGTGAGCTGCGCTCGCTGTACACCCTGCTGGAGCACGAGCAGCGCCAGCGCGACGAGCTGCTGGCGCAGATGCGCCAGGCCCAGGCCCGGCTGCTGCAGGTGCAGACGCAGGCCGAGCAGCTCGACCACTACCGCGGCGAGTACCAGCAGCGCTGGACCACGCAGTTCAGCAGCGCGGCCACGGGCGCGGCGCTGCTGCAGTGCTACCAGAGCTTCGGCGAGCGGCTGCACCAGGCCGTGGACCAGCAGCAGCAGGCCCAGTCACTGGCCAGCACGCAGTGCGAGCGCGCCCGCCAGGCGCTGCAGGCGCAGGAGCTGCGCGTGGCGGCGGTGGGCAAGCTGATCGAGCGGCGGCTGGCCCAGGCCCGCGCCGCAGAGAACAAACGCGACCAGAAGCGCAACGACGAGGCGGCGGCGCGACTGGCCACCAGCAGTGGCTGGAACCACCCGGGCGGCGCCGCCCCATGAGCAGTACCCTGATGAACACCTTATCCACCGC
>NZ_JAXOJX010000074.1:0-30262 GCF_034427735.1 Azohydromonas lata | reverse complement strand
CGTTCAAACACTACGCCAATGTGTCGGCCACGCACATTCCCTACCGAGGCCTTGCGCCGGCTATTCAGGACGTGATGGCCGGCCAAATTGATTTTGCATTCGTCCCTGCAACGACGCTGGCTGCAGTGCGGACTGGAAAGCTGAAGCTGCTGGCCGTCGCAAGCAAAACGCGAACGGAGCTCGCTCCCCAGACGCCGACGTTTGCGGAGGAAGGTTTCGGTCACGTGTTTGCCGACAGCCTCTTTGGAATCTATGCACCGGCCGGTACGCGACCAGACGTTGTGGAACACCTCAACAGGGAAATCAACAAGATTCTCTCCACACCTGTAGTGAAAGCGCGATTTGCGGAAGTCGGCGCACAAGCAGTACCCGTCACTCCTGCAGCGTTCAGAGACATGGTTCAAGCGGAGACACGGGTTTTCAGCGGCATCGTGAAGGCACGAAACATCACGCCTGATTGATCGCCGGAGATTCGGCGGATAGCAACGAACCAATGGATCAATTCCTATCCAGGAAGGTTCAAGATGAACGGTTTTCCGCTGGAATATGAAATTGCAATGGCAGACCTTGAACGGCGTGCCGTTCGTGGCGAGGTGACGCTTGGACAGGCCAGGCAAGAGATTTGCGCTCTGCGAGATAGGTACCGGGTAGTGTTCCCGATCATGGCAGCAAACCAGAGGGTGGGTGGCTCGTCCATAGTCAAGCGAACGCTCAATTCAGTTGACATGATGGCGCAGAAATAAAAGCACCAACTGCCTATTAACTGCGATCGAGAGTCGATCTTCAGTTGCGTGGATAGCTGGTGTACTGATTCGATCGCCGACAAGTCGCGTCTGGGCCACGCGATTCGATCGCAGCACCGTCAGCGTGGTGCGATGCCATACCTCAACTCCGCTCACAACGATCCACACCGTCATGATGGAGAAGTTTCATGAACGTGCTGTTTTCGATTGGCGAAAAAACCAGTTTCGAGTTGTGCTTTGAATCGCTCCGCGATGCCAATACGGTGATGGCGTTTCCCTGTGACGAAACGGGTCACGTAGACATGGATGCCATGGCCGAGCACACCCTCAATAATTATCTCTACGCGAGAGCCGTTATTGGCCACCAGTTCAGCCGGCCGCTTGTGCGCGCGGTAGCTTCGTCTTGACGGAAACTACACGACGCTGAAGAGCAGCTCGCATCGATAGAGAAAGACGCCCGGTAAGACGATTGGTGCATAAATGCACCAAAGCTATGAAATTTCGTAGTCTGGCGAGCGCCATGTTGTATTCGTAAGTCCAATATGGCCCAGCCAACCCACATCCCAATCATTGCCACACCAGGATGTGCCCGAATGCCCTGCGCAGGCGCCAGTTGGTGGGCGCTGCCCTGCGCCGCTATATCAAGCACGACAATGACTTAGTACAGTATGCAGCCCACTGGCTTTTCGATCCAGCACATGCCTATCCCGGGGGGAATTGGCGCTGCAGGTGGCTGAGGTGCTCGGGACAGCGGGCGAGAACCACGCGACACTGGCTGCGGCGGTGGAATTGATCCATGCCTCGCTGTATCTGCACTACCACGTGCACGAGGAGACGGGCGGTCGCCAGGGCCCCGATGCCGCTCTTGCCGGCTTGGGCAATGCAGCTAACGTGCTGCTCGGTGACCTGTTCTACACAGCCGCATTTCGCGCGATCGTTGATCTGAAAGATCACCGAATCGCTCGCATCCTCTCCGATGCAACTACAGCCATTGCTGAGGCCGAAGTGTTGGATCTGCAGACCCCTGCGTGTGCCGAGTGTGATGCAGCCAGGTACATCAACAACATTCGTGGCAAGACGGGCAAGCTGTTTGAGGCAACGGCACAGTGCTCGGCAATCCTGTCGAAAGCCGATGCCTCGACCGAACAAGCCCTGGCCGTGTACGGGCTGCATCTGGGTACGGCTTACTACGTCCGCCAGTAGCTTGAACAGGTGGACAGAAGTAAATGGCAGAGTATCACGCTGGCCGACCTGTACGATAGGGAGTCCTATCCAGGCATGTTTGCAGCGGCTGCCGAAGCCATCCCGGGACTGGTACAAGCGAAGCAGTTTGTGCTTGCGGAAGTTGAGCACGCCAAGTCAATTACTCGCATTTTGTAAAGAACCCAGGTCGACGCGCTCTAGAAGTTGGCCGCAGCTTGGCCAGATTCAGCCTCGACAAGCCACTCAGGAAAACGTGAGAACAGAATAGCTGCTGCGCCGTCGATTGCAATTTAGGGAGCAGAAACGACCACGCTGGAGCAGGGTGCCGGTATGCCGTCATCTACAACGACTTGGTTAAAGCCGTTGAATGGTCGCAAGTAAGTGAGGGACCGGCATAAGTCTCCAGCGCAAGAAACAAGCGTGTTTCAGGTGCTGCACGAACGATTAACGGGTGCATGGCCAAGTAGCATCATGTCGGCGTGACGATGCCATATAGGTCGATTATTTTTAGGGCTTGTTGCGCAGTCAAATTGACATAACATCCGATGGGCGTCAATCAATTAATCGATGAAAATTTGCCTTTAATCGTGCGGACCAACCGAAATACCAATCCTCCAGTAGCATCCGGGTTCTGTACTTTTTGGATGAGTGAACTTGAGGCTTTTCCGACTGCTTCCCACCGCTTCAATTTCGGGTTCTGTTAAAGAATCACCTGACCTTGAGAGCGTCGCAGCTTCAGAGTGGGATATAGGTAAACGCGTCCAGTCCTGAGGATCCTCTCCGTCAACCCAGTCAATCATCTCAGTAAAAACCGAGAGAAACTGCTGAGAGCAAACATGGCACGCTCGAATTGAGACACGGTAGTGGGATTCATCAATCAGCATTGCCTGCAGAGTAAGACCGCGTGTTGCAGTCCAAGCCACGGCTGCGCTAGATGGCCAGCACTGCTCACAGCCAAAATCATTTTTCGGTGCTATTTCGCAAGCCATATTTTTCTTTCAGATTACACCAGTACTCGGCTACCTCATGGTAGTGCAGGCTGGTACACCGAGCGAGTGGCGAGTACCAGCGTGATGATGCGTCGCTGGCCAGAGCGGGGACTTGGCTGAGCCAACAGTGCTGGCACAAGCTCACGATGGCTTGCCTAGGGACCGAAAGCGCCCTCAGCTATTTGCGCTTATCAACCCAACAAGTAAACAGAGTACGTGGCCCATGAGCTGGCATACGCGGCCTGTTCGTCTTCGAAATAAGCCCTTACGCGCTGCGGCAGATTGCTCAGCGCCTCCATGAAGCGCTGAGCATGAGCAATGCGCTGGAGAGTGCCGCGGTCGCTGCAGCCAAGGCGACCGAGTAGGACGCACTGACGAACGACAGCGACGACTGATACCACCACGACGTAGCTCATCCCGACCCGGTCAGTACCTGCCTCAGATAGGGAGCCGTACGACTCGCCTTGCTGCGACTCAGCGCTAGTGGCGTACCGCTGGCGACAACGGTGCCCCCCGCGTCGCCGGCACCGGGCCCCAGATCGATCACCCAATCGCTTTGCGAGACAACGCGCATGTCGTGCTCGATCACCACGACGGTGTGACCGGAATCGACCAATCCGTGCAATGCAGACGTCAAACGTTCGACATCGCTCGGGTGAAGACCGATGGTCGGCTCGTCAAGGACGTAAAGCGTGTGACCTCGCGGCGCACGCTGCAGCTCAGTCGCCAGCTTGATACGCTGCGCCTCTCCACCCGAAAGCTGCGTTGCCGGCTGGCCGAGCCGAAGGTAGCCGAGCCCGAGGCGACGAAGCGCCTGTAGCGGCGCGACGATCGAAAGGTGCCCCTCGAAGAGTTTGGCAGCCTCGTCGACGCTCAGGGCCAGCACGTCGGCAACGTTGCGGCCCTGCCAAGTCACCTGCAGCGTGTCGTCGGCATAACGCCGGCCGCGGCACGCCGGACACACGACTTCGGCGCTTGGCAGGAACATCAACTCGACCACGACGTGCCCCGCACCTTCGCACTTAGGGCAGCGACCGCTGGCGACATTGAACGAGAAGCGTCCAGCACGGTAACCCAGCGCCCGTGCCAATGGCGTGGCAGCGAAGAGGGCCCGCACTGAATCGAACAGTCCGGTGTAGGTGGCCAAGTTGGAGCGCGGCGTACGGCCGATGGGCTTCTGGTCGATGGCGACCAAGCGAACGACACCGTGGAGCTCTCCGACCACGCGCCCAGTACAAGATGCAGCTGCGACATGGGGCAGCACGTCGTCCAGTTCGGCCACCTCGTCATCGTCGGCTTCCGGCGGGTCTAACAAGGAACCTACCAGCTCGACGAGCGCACGCCCGACTAAGCTTGTCTTGCCTGAGCCTGAAACCCCGGTGACACAGGTGAATACCGACAGCGGAAAGCGCACGTCGACGCCGTGCAGGTTGTGGCAATGCACGTCTGACAGCTCCAACCAACCACGCGGCGCGCGTGGCGCGTGCGACACGGTAGGCGTCCTCGCGGCCAGATGGCGCCCGGTCCGCGATGTGCTCACTGCAGCCAGCCCCTCCACCGGCCCGCTGTAGAGCACCTGACCGCCGCCCTCGCCGGCGTCCGGCCCGATGTCTACCACCCAATCGGCACGCCGCACTACGTCGAGGTCGTGCTCAACGACGAAGACCGAGTTGCCACCGTCACGCAGGTGATCCAGCGCGTCCAGCAGGGGCTCGGTGTCAGCGGGATGCAGGCCGGCGGACGGCTCGTCGAGCACGTAGACTACGCCGAAGAGATTCGAACGTAGCAGCGTCGCTAAGCGCACCCGTTGGTGTTCGCCAGGCGAGAGCGTGTCGGCCGGCCGGTCGAGGGGCAAGTAGCCGAGCCCGAGATCGCACAGCGTATTCAGCCGCGGCAAGAGGTCTTCGAGAAGGCGCCGCAAGGCAGGATCCGCACCTTCGCGCACCGATTCGAGGTGACACTTCGCGTCCCGGATCGCCAAGGCCATCACGGAGGCGATGTCCATCCCTCTCACGGTGACAGCAAGGGCCTCCGGTCGTAGGCCGCAGCCGCCGCATGCGGTACACCGCGCTCGCACCAGATAACGCGCTACGCGTCGGCGGATGCTGGCGCTATGAGTCGTCGCAAAGGTTTGCAGCAGGTAATGGCGTGCGCTGGAGAAGGTGCCCTGGTAGCTGCCGGGCCGGCGCTCGCTGATCGCCTGACGCATCTCGACCGGCGACAGACCCGGATAGACCGGCACGGTCGGTTGTTCGTCAGTAAACAGCACCCACCGGCGCTGTGCCTCGGGCAGGTCGCGCCAAGGCACGTCCACGTCGATGCCGATCGAGACCAGGATCTCGCGCAGGTTCTGCCCGTGCCACGCAGGTGGCCATGCCGCGATGGCTCTCTGGCGAATCGTCAACGTCTCGTCCGGAACCAGCGTGTGTTCAGATACTTCATAAGCGACGCCGAGGCCATGACAGGCCGGGCAGGCGCCCTCCGGGGTGTGGGCCGAGAAGCCGCTCGCCTCCAGGGCTGGCGAGCCGGGCGCCCGAGCTCCGCAACGTGAGTACAGCAGCCGCAGAGTGTCGCCCACGTGCGTGAGCGTGGCCACCGTCGAACGAGCCGACGGTGGCCCCCTTCGCTGCTCCAGTGCGACGGCCGGCGGCAGGCCCGTGATGAGGTCGACCTCCGGCGCGCCCACCTGCTCGATCAGGCGCCTCGCAAACGGCGTCACCGAGTCCAAGTACCGTCGCTGGGCCTCGGCGAACAACGTACCGAAGGCCAGCGAGGATTTGCCCGAGCCCGATACACCGGTGAATGCGACGATCACGTCGCGCGGGATGTCCACGTCGACGTTCTTCAGGTTGCGCTCACGCGCACCCCGCACCTGCACGCAACCACCGCTGCGCGCAGAGACATCGCGCCCGGGCCCGTTCATCAATGGAGGTGGAACACCTTGTTGATGATCTTCCACTCGCCGTCGAGCTTGATGAGCAGGAACAAGTCAGTGAACTTGTAGCTCGTCCAGTTCTCGGCCTCGACGCGAGCGTGCGCCACGGTACCGACGACGTCGATATGCGTGATGCGAGCCACGACCTCCTTGGCCGAGCCGTTCTTGTCGTGCCAGTCAAACAGCGACTGGATCGGCCCCTGGAAGGCGAGGTTGTCTCCGACGTAGCCGAAGATGGTGGCTTGGTCGGCAAACGCGGGCTTCATGTCCTTGCCGCGGCCATTCTTGGCCGCGTTCATGTAGACCTCGAGCACCTGGGTGATGGCATCGATCTCGACGGTGGATCCGACGCTGACGGTCATGGGTATCTCCTTGGACAGTTGGGTAAAAAATGGGCCGGGAAAGACACGTCGACGTGGCGGCCCCGGTGCCGCGTCGGCGCATGGGTAGGCGGAATCAGCCGCCGATGTAGTGCATCTCGACGCGGTCGGGCAGCGACCGTGTCGGATGGTCGGCGCGGCGCTCCGAATAGCGGTCGTCGCGCCCGCGCCAGGCACGGGCGATCAGGGCCCGCAGCCGGTCATCGCCCTGAGCTCCGGCAGGTTCGCGCAGCAGCGCGCGCACGTCGGTGCCGTGGCAGGCGAACAGGCAGGTGAAGAACTGCCCATCGGCCGACAGCCGTGCCCGTGTGCAGCTCCCGCAGAAGGCCCGTGTGACGCTGGACACGAGGCCGATCTCACCTTGTCCGTCGAGATAGCGCCAGCGCTGCGCAGTGCTCCCCGGCGGCTCCGGCAACGGAGCCAGCGGAAAGTGCGCCTGCAACCGCGCCAGCACCTCGTCCGAGGGCACCACCTGGTCGAGCCGCCAGCGCTCGCTGCCACCGACGTCCATGTACTCGATGAAGCGCAAGGTCACAGCCGGGCCGTACTGCTCGCGCAGATAACGCGCCAGCGGCACGATCTCGCCCTCGTTGACCCCGCGCTGCACCACCATGTTGACCTTCACCGGCCCGAAGCCGGCGGCCAGCGCAGCATCGACGCCGTCGAGCACCTGCGCGACCGTCACCTCGACATCGTTCATGCGGCCGAATATCTGGTCGTCCAGCGCATCGAGGCTGACCGTCAGCCGCTGCAGGCCGGCCGCGCGCAGGCCCGCCGCCTTCTGACGCAGCAGCGTGCCGTTGGTCGTCATGGCCAGTTCCACCGCGTCGCCCTCGACCGTGCGCAGCCGAGCCAGACGCTGCACGAGGGTCTCGATATCCTTGCGCAACAGCGGCTCACCTCCGGTGAGCCGGATCTTGTGCACACCGAGCGCGACGAACGCGGTCGCTGCACGCACCAGCTCGTCAAAGTCGAGCACGGCCGAGCGCGGCAGAAAGGCATGGTCGCGCCCATAGACCGACTTGGGCATGCAATAGGTGCAGCGGAAGTTGCACCGGTCGGTGACGGAAAGGCGCAGTTCGCGCAGCGGCCGGCCCAGCTGGTCACGCGGCCGGGTATCGAGCGCCGCGGCCGATGCGTCCACAAAGGCGCTGGCGTCTACCGCGAGCAACCCGACCGGCCGCAGCGGGATGATGACCCCGCCCATCAGCCGGCCCTCCGTTCCACAGCGCCGGCTCCCCAGGCCGCGGCCAGCATGTCATCGACACGCACGAACTTCTCCGCGGGCTTTTCAAGCGCCAGGCCGCGTTCACGCTCGGCCTGCTCGATCGTGCGCCATTCGTTGAAGCTCACCACACGGTGGCGATGGTGCTGCAGCAACATTTCGAGACCGGCGCGGCCTGCGCGCGACGGCGGCAGCGTCGGCAGGTCGGACAGCAAGCTGGCCACCGTCTCGACAGCACACGCGCGATTCGTTCCGATGATGCCTGTCGGTCCCCGCTTGATCCAGCCAGCGGTGAACCAGCCCGGCATCACCTCGCCGTGCTCGTCCAACAGCCGGCCGGCCCGGTGCGGCAACGTGCCCCGCGCAGCATCGAAAGGCAGGCCGGGCAGCGCAACGCCGCGGTAGCCGATGCTGCGAAAGAGCAGGCCAGCCTCCAGTTCCCTGGTCACCTCGGTCTCTACCGCGACCTGCCGGCCGCGCGGTCCTTCGAGGCGCTGGCCGCGCAGTTGGATGCCTCGCAGCCGGTCGCCTCCACGCAAGGCCACCGGAGCGACCTGGAAGTGCAGGTGGATGCGACGGTCAGCGCGCCGAGGTGCCTGCGAAAAATCCGCGAGCAGCGCCAGGTTCTTCGCGCCGTTCGGGCGCGCGGGGTCGGCGGCTTCGGCGTGGCTCGCCGCGTTGAGTTCTAACGCGCTGGGATCGACCACCGGCTGCCAACCGTCGAGCATGCCGAGTTCGCGCAGCTCCTTCGGCGTGAAGCTGGCCTGCACCGGGCCACGCCGACCCAGCAAATGGATCTCGCGCACCCTCGAGCGCGATATGGCGTCGAGCGCATGCGCGGCCATGTCGGTATGGCGCAGTGCATCGACCGACTTGGCCAGCATGCGGCACACGTCGATTGCTACGTTGCCCTGCCCCACGATCACGGCCACTTCCTGCGACAGATCGAAGTGCATCGACTCGCTGCCCGGATGGCCGTTGTACCAGGCAACGAAGTCGCGGGCCGCGTGGACCCCGGACAGGTCTTCCCCCGGGATGTCGAGTCGTCGATCGCCGGCCACACCAGTCGCGACGATGACCGCGTGATAGAGCCGACCCAACTCCGCCGCAGTGACATCGCGTCCCATCTCGACATGGCCGAAGAAGCGCAGGCGCGGATCGCGGGCGATCTGGTCGAACGTGGCCGTCACCGACTTGAGCTTCGCATGGTCGGGTGCCACGCCGAAGCGCACCAGGCCATACGGCACCGGCAGGCGCTCCAGCAGGTCGATCTCGACTTCCAGGCCGCTTTGCAGCAGCGCCTCGGCCGCATAAAAACCACTGGGGCCGCTGCCGACCACGGCCACGCGCAACGGATACCCGCTTGAACCCGGACGACTCATGATGGCCTCCCCAATCAGTAACCCAGCGCACGGCGCCGGTCGTCGGCGCCTTCCAGCGGCGCCATGCGGGCACGGATCGACGGATAACGCGTCGCCGCCTCGGCGTTGATGCCGATCCAGTGCTGCTGGTCCTCCGCGAGATCGAACTCCTCGACGATCGCATGCACCGGGCAGGCGGGAATGCAGGCGCCGCAGTCGATACAGACGCCAGGGTTGATGTAGACGCGGGCCTCGTTGACGTGGAAACACGCCACCGGGCACTGGGCCACGCAATCGGTGTAGCGGCAGCCGCGGCAGTTGTCGGTTACGACGTGGGTCATGGTGGTGGCCTCCTCAAACGCGCTCGATGTTGACGAGGTTGTCGGAGAACACGCCGGCCTGGCCGAGGTTGCAGTGCCGCGCCGCAGTGGTGGAGTTGACCGCAGTACCGGTGCGGTTGAGTCCGGGCCAATGACCGACGTTGGTCATCATCAGACCCTCGGACACGTCGTCGCTCAGCTCGGCACGCGCCTCGAAGCTGCCGCGCTCGTTGAACACCCTCACGTAGCTGCCGTGCTCGATGCGACGCGGCTGCGCATCCATTGGATGGATCACGATGATCTGCTCGCCCTGACGGCGCTGCTGCGTGGCCTCGTTGCCGTACTGCGTGTTCAAGAACGCATGTGGCTTGGGCGAGACGAGGTTGAGTGGATAGTGCTGCGCGGCCTCGCTGCCCTGTTGTTCGTGCGGAGCGACGTAGTTGGGCACCGGATCAACCGGCGTGCCCGGCTGCATGTCCTCGTAACCCGAACGCCACACACCGACGACGAAGTTGCCGTTGGCCGCAGCGCTGGCGGCGAACTCGCACTTGCCCGACGGCGTCTTGAAGTTGCCCTCGGCATGCGGCTTGCGTTCGTGCGGCAGGCCGACGTTGATGCGCATCCAGCCGACCTCTTTCAGCTTGTCGTAGGTGATGCCAGCCAGGCGGGGATCGCTCCAGTCGTAGGCACGGCGCAACATGGCCTCGTCACTCATGCGGAACTGCTCGTCATCGAAGCCCATCGTGCGGGCGAGCCGGCGGAACAGCTCGACGTTCGGCACGCACTCCCCAGGCGGCGCGATAGCAGGCTGGTTGAGCTGCAGGTAAAGGTGGCCCCATGTCACCATCAGGTCGAGCTGCTCAGCCTGCATCGTGGCCGGGAGCAGCAGGTCGGCGTACTTCGCCGTGTCGGTGATGAAGAGTTCGCTTACTACCGTGAAGAGATCCTCGCGCATCAGTCCGCGCACGATGCTGCCAGCGGCGGGGGCCTGCGACACCGGGTTGGAGTTGTAGACGAACAGCGATTGGATCGGTGGGTCGAGCGGCATCTCGCCGGTGAGGGCAGCTCCAAGCTCAAGCTCGTTGACTACGCGCGTGCCCGGCTTGATCCAGTCGGGCCGGCAAAGGAAGCCGAAGTCTGTCGGGAACTCCCAGATTGGCATCTCCACCGCACCGCCGCCGACGTGCCGCCAGGCGCCAGTGAGCGCCGGCAGGCAGGTGACCGCGCGTACTGCGTCGCCCCCTCCGGGGCTGCGCTCGATGGCCACACCTTCACGGATGGCGGCCGGCTGCGTGGTCGCATATTCGCGCGAAAGCTTCAGGATGTCTTCTACCGGAATGCCGGTGATCTCGGCCACGCGCTCGGGCGGAAACTCCGCCGCGCGCGCCTTCAGCTGTTCATAGCCCAGCGTGTACTTCTCGACGTAGTCGTGATCCACCAGGTCTTCCGCGATGATCACGTTCATCATGCCCAGCGCCAGCGCACCATCGGTGCCGGGGCGGATGCGGATGTGCCAGTCCGCTTGCTTGGCGGTGCGCGTGCGCACCGGATCGATCACGACGATCTTCGCGCCCTGCGCCTTGGCGTCGAGGATGAACTTCCAGGCATGCATGTTTGTGTTGAGCATGTTCATGCCCCACACGATGATGTACTTGGCGTAGGCCAAGCTCTCCAGGTCCAGCCCACCGGTGGGTCCCACCGTCATGATCCAGGCCGTCGACGAGCCTGATTCGCAGTACGTTTTCTCCGCCACCGTCGAGCCCAGCCGGTTGAAGAACGCGTCGCCCGCCGTCAGCCCGTTGATGGTGCCCTGGTGTCCCAGGTAGGCGTGGGGCATGATGGCCTGCGCGCCGTGCGTGGCGATAATCTGGTCCCAATTCGTCTTGATGGTTGCCAGCGCTTCGTCCCAGGAGATCCGCGCGAACTGGCCGCTGCCCTTCGGGCCAACCCGCTTCATCGGGTACAGCAGGCGATCGGGGTTGTAGTGATGCTCGGCAAAGTTCTTCAACTTCACGCAGAGGCCTCCGCGCGTCATTGGATGCGCCGGATCGCCCGCCACTTCCACCAGCTTCTCGTCTTCCACGTGATAGAGGAAAGCACAGGTATCGGGGCAGTCCTGAGGACAGGCGCCACGAACGATGCGGGTGTCACTCGAATGGGTCGACATGCGGACCTCCTGGGGTGTCGTCATGGCAAAACGATAGGAGGCAGAGTCGATGCGACAAAGGTCCACGTCGCACAAAAATCATGGTGCCAGCCCGCCCGGCGGCCTACCGAGTTCTCCCAGGGGCGCGCCTACCCGCTTATCGACGTGGACGTTCCCTGAAGGAAAGACCGTATCCAGCGACGCAAACGACCAGCCGAGACCTTCCATGCGCTTTTCGAAGGCCAGGGGGCTCGTACTGCCCCGAGTCCTTCGATCCCACGTGGCGCTGAGGGTAGAGCAGGGGATTGGGGCTGTACTGGTGCTTGGCGAAGTCCTTGAGCTCGACGCATAGGCGCGCCGCGCGTGATCGGATGTTCGGGCGCACCGTGCATCGATACCATCTGCCGGAATCCACGGTGTAGACCATGGCGCAGGTGTCGGGACAGTCCTGCGGGCATCCGCCCTTGAAGACGGTAAGCGGCTGGGGAAGTCAGGTCAGCGCCGAGGCGGCACTGATGGCCGCCGATCTCAGCTGGCCGGTTTCCAGCGATGCGGCAGCAGCGCGTCGATCTCGCTGGCCTTCTGTGTCGGTAGCCGCGTGAGCACGTCCTTGAGGTAGGCGTAGGGATCGTTTTTGTTCAGCTTGGCTGACTGGATCAAGCTGGTGATGGCCGCGGCGCGTTTGCCGGCCTGGAGCGTGCCTGCAAAGAGCCAATTTTTGCGACCTGTGCTCCAAGGCCTGATCTGCTGCTCGTCGTGGTTGTTGTCGATCGGCAGGGCTGGATCGTCGAGGTAGCGCGTGAGCGCGGCCCAGCGGTTGAGGCTGTAGTCGAAGGCCGTGGCGGTGGCCGTACCGTCGGTGACGTGTTCGCGCTCGGCCTTGAGCCACTTGAGCAGCGCGTTGGCTATGGGCACGGCCAGGTCGCGGCGCTTTTCCAGCCGCTCCTGCGCACTCTTGTCTTTGATGAGACGCTCGACGTCGTAGAGCAGCCCGAAGTATTCCAGGGCCTTCTCTGCGAGCGTGCTCTTGTTGGTGACGTGCAGCTTGAAGAAGTACCTCCTGGCGTGGGACATGCAGCCCGCTTCCGTCACGCCCTGGCGGAACAGCGCCGAGTAGCCGACGTAATCGTCACACACCAGGCTGCCGAGCCAGCGCTTTTCCTTGGGCGCTTTCTCGTCGTGTCCAAGGAAGGCCCTGGCATGCTCGCCTGCACGGCTGATGGCGAAGTCGTAGACCACCGCCTTGATCGGCTCCATCGGGCCCGAGGCGTAGGCCCACAGGTAGGCCTTGTGGACCTTGCCGGTCTTGGGAGCCAGCATGCCCACCGGCGTCTCGTCGGCGTGCAGCACGGCGCAGCGCAGCAGCTCGGCCTTGAGCGCGTCCACCAGCGGCTGCAGGCTCACGCCGCACTGGCCCAGCCAGGCTGCCAACGTGGAGCGCGGGATGGCCAGGCCGGCGCGGCCGAAGATCGGCTCTTGCCGGTACAGCGGCAGATGGTCGTTGTGCTTGGCCACCGCGACGTGGGCCAGCAGCCCAGCCGTCGGGATGCCCTTGTCGATGATCTGTGCCGGCACCGGGGCCTGCACCAGCATGCGGCAGTGCGAGCAGGCCCACTTGCCGCGCTCGTGGCGCTCGACCGTGAAGGTGCCGGGCGTGTAGTCGAGCTTCTCGCTGACGTCCTCGC
Organism: Azohydromonas lata; assembly: GCF_034427735.1. Lineage (NCBI taxonomy): Bacteria > Pseudomonadati > Pseudomonadota > Betaproteobacteria > Burkholderiales > Sphaerotilaceae > Azohydromonas > Azohydromonas lata. The sequence goes on along the minus strand of NZ_JAXOJX010000074.1, from coordinate 17,275 downwards.
CGATGCGCTTCATCGCGCAGCCGCAGCGGCAGGTGGTGTCCTCGGGCTCGTGGTGGACGTCGCGGCGCGGCAGGTGGGCCGGCAGCGGGGCGCGCTTGGACTTTTGCTTGGGCTCGCTGTCGCGCGGTACCGAGGCCTTGAGCGCTTCGAGCTGCGCCTCGACGGCGGCGATGTCGGCGTCGATGTCCTCGTCGAAGAGCAGCTTCTGGCCGGGGTCGAAGTGCTCGCTCTTGGCGCCGTAGCGCAGCCGCTTGAGCTGGGCGATCTCGTAGGTCAGCTTGTCGATGGTGGACTGCTTGAGGTCCATCTCGCGCTGCCGCTGCGCGATGAGCTCGTCCTTGCGCGCCACTTCAGCCATGAGCTCCAGCAGCACCTGGCGCATCTGCTCAGGGTCCAGCGTGTCGAGGCGGTCGTCGGTGATCACGGCCGTGATCGTGCCAGCACTGGCGGCCAGGCCGCCATTGGCACATCCAGCAATTGAGCCGGGCTACACCACCGTGATGACGCCGGCCTCGCCGATGCGCCGCCACGGCAGCCCCAGCACCAGCGCGTCGAACTGCGGCTGGCTCAGCGTCAGGGTAGAACTGCCGTCCCGGGGCCAGACGAACTTGCCGGCGTTGAGCCGCCGCGCCGCCAGCCAGATGCCGATGCCGTCGTGAACCAGGACCTTCATGCGGTCGGCGCGCCGGTTAGCGAAGCAGTACGCATGGTGCGGCCGGGCCGCGCCGAAGACGGCCACCACGCGCGCCAGCGCCGTGTCCATGCCCGCGCGCATGTCCAGCGGCGCGGTGGACAACCACAGGGCTTCGACGCTGATCACCGCAGGATCTCACGCAGCCAAGTCGCGCACTCGGCAGCGGCTCCCAGCGGCCACGTCACGGCCACCGTCGTGCCGCCGCGGCGCAACTCGATGCGGATGTCGGCGGCCACCGACACGGGGTTCGGCGCCAATGCCAAGGGAATGAACGTCGGCGGGTTCTGCGGTGTCGCTGGCGGTGGTGCTGGTGGCTCACTTGCCTGCCGGGACTCGCGGCGCCAGGTGTGCACCAGGTTGGCATTGATGCCGTGCGAGAGCGCGATGCTTGCAATGGATGCACCGGGCTGGTCGCATTCGGCCACCACCTGCTGCTTGAACTTGTCGTCGTACTTCCGACGGCGCCGTACCTTACTGTCTTCGTTCATGTCCATTTACTCCTGCTTCATGGACACGATCGTCACCGTTACGCTGTTGAGCGTTCAACCTGACTTTGCTGGACGCTTACTGAAGACGTTCGGATCTCCGGTATGCGTTGACATGACGTAGCTCCTGGCTGCGTTGAATCTGATCTGCGCGATGGGTCAGTACCGATCGCAGATACGCACACCCGAGGAGCGTTATCAAAGTCTGGAACGGATTGCACCGCCGCGAGCGGTGCGGCGACTCAAGCCCGCTCGACGTCGACGCGATTGTCCGAGTAGACCCCGGCCTGGCCGAGGTTGGCATGCCGCCGGGCCGTGGTCGAGTTGACCGCCATGCCGCTGCGGTTGAGACCGGGCCAATGGCCGACGTTGGTCATCATCAGGCCCGGGCAGACGTCCTCGCTGAGTTCCGCACGCGCTTCGAAGGTGCCTCGAGCATTGAACACGCGTACGTAGGTGCCGTTCTCGATGTTGCGTGGCAGCGCATCCATAGGGTGGATCACGATGATCTGTTCGCCCTGGCGCCGCTGCTGCAGGGTCTCGTTGCCGTACTGCGTGTTGAGGAACGCATGCGGCTTGGGCGACATCAGGCTGAAGGGATAGCGTCGAGCTAGTTGATCGTCTGCGCTCTCGTGCGGTGGAATGTAGTCTGGCACGGCTTCGACCGGGGTTCCCGGCTGCATGCGCTCATAGCCGGAACGCCAGAAGCTGACAACGAAGTTGCCACGAGAGGCCGCACTGGCGGCGAACTCGCATTTGCCAGAGGGTGTCTTGAAGTCGCCGTGGGCATGCGGCGCACGCTCGTGCGGCGCGCCCACGTTGAGCCGCATGTAGCCCACTTCCTTCAGCTTGTCGTACGTGATGCCTGCCATGCGCGGGTCGTTCCAGTCGTAGGCGCGGCGCAGCATGGTCTCGTCGCTCATGCGGAACTGCTCGTCGTCAAAGCCCATCGTGTGGGCGAGGCGGCGGAACAGTTCGGCGTTCGGCACGCATTCACCTGGCGGTTCGATCGCCGGCTGGTTGAGCATCAAGTACAAGTGGCCCCAGCTGATCATCAGGTCGAGTTGCTCGGCCTGCATGGTGGCCGGCAGCAGCAGGTCGGCGTACTTAGCAGTGTCGGTGAGGAACAGCTCGCTGACCACCGTGAACAAGTCCTCGCGCAGCAGCCCCTTGACGAGGGTCCCCGCATCTGGCGCCTGCGACACCGGGTTGGAGTTGTAGACGAACAGCGATTGGATCGGCGGGTTGAGCGGCATCTCGCCGGTGAGGGCAGCTCCAAGCTCGAGCTCGTTGACCACGCGCGTGCCCGGCTTGATCCAGTCGGGCCGGCAGAGGAAGCCGAAGTCCGTCGGGAACTCCCAGATCGGCATCTCCACCGCACCACCGCCAACATGACGCCAAGCCCCCACCAGCGCCGGCAGGCAGGTGATGGCCCGCAGCGCATCACCCCCACCCGGGCTACGCTCGACGGCCACGCCTTGGCGAATGGCCGACGGCTGCGTGGTCGCATACGCACGCGAAAGCTTCAGGATGTCTTCTACCGGAATGCCGGTGATCTCGGCCACGCGCTCGGGCGGAAACTCCGCCGCGCGCGCCTTCAGCTGTTCATAGCCCAGCGTGTACTTCTCGACGTAGTCGTGGTCCACCAGGTCTTCCGCGATGATCACGTTCATCATGCCCAGCGCCAGCGCACCATCGGTGCCGGGGCGGATGCGGATGTGCCAGTCCGCTTGCTTGGCGGTGCGCGTGCGCACCGGATCGATCACGACGATCGTCGCGCCCTGCGCCTTGGCATCGAGGATGAACTTCCAGGCATGCATGTTCGTGTTGAGCATGTTCATGCCCCACACAATGATGTACTTGGCGTAGGCCAAGCTCTCCAGGTCCAGCCCACCGGTGGGCCCCACCGTCATGATCCAGGCCGTCGACGAGCCTGATTCGCAGTACGTCTTCTCCGCCACCGTCGAGCCCAGCCGGTTGAAGAACGCGTCGCCCGCCGTCAGCCCGTTGATCGTGCCTTGGTGTCCCATGTAGGCGTGGGGCATGATGGCCTGCGCGCCGTGCGTGGCGATAATCTGGTCCCAATTCGTCTTGATGGTTGCCAGCGCTTCGTCCCAGGAGATCCGCGCGAACTGGCCGCTGCCCTTCGGGCCAACCCGCTTCATCGGGTACAGCAGGCGATCGGGGTTGTAGTGATGCTCGGCAAAGTTCTTCAACTTTACGCAGAGGCCTCCGCGCGTCATCGGGTGGTCTGCGTCACCGGTCACTTCGACAAGCTTGCGATCCTCCACGTGGTACAGCAGGGCGCATGTGTCTGGGCAGTCTTGGGGACAAGCGCCACGCACGGTGAGCGTCCGGCTCGTGTGAGGAGACGAACGTCCAGCCGCGGGCTTCGGGCGGCCAGACGACAGCATCCGAGGCTGCCGCGAGGCTGTGCCCAGCCTCATGAAGGTCATCGTGCCGGTCCGGTTCTCGGCAGGTACGGCCTGCGCCAGACGCGCCACGCCGTCACGAATCTGCGTTTCGTCGAGATGGGCATAACCCATCAACACAGTGCGCTCAAAGCCCGGCAGGTGCTCGTAATGCGAGCAGGCACTGCCCTCGAGGGGATGCAGACCGATTCCCACGGCCGCCCCCGCAGCACGCCATTCAGCAGCGGTGGGCGCGTCGTCGGGAAACTGCAGGCATACATGGGTGCCGGCATCCTGGCCACTGATCGCCGCCTCAGGCAGATGTTCCTGCAACGCACCCAGCAGCGCGTCACGCCGCAGGCCGTACATCTGTCGGATGCGCTTTACGTGGGTCTCGTAGGCACCTTCCCGCAGGAACTGGGTCAGAGCTGCCTGTTCCAACCAGGGGAAGCCGTTGTCCATCAACGACTTGATCGTCACGGCGGGCTGGATCAGGTCGCGCGGCACCACGGCATACCCAATCCGCATCCCCGGACCGAGCGAGCGGGAGAACGAGTTCAAGTAGATGACACAGCCGTGGCGGTCGAGCGACTGCAGGGACGGAAGCGGCGAACCGTCGTAGCGAAAGTCGGCGTCATAGTCGACCTCAAGGATGTAAGCCCCCGCCCTGGCGGCCCAGTCGAGCAATTCCAGGCGCCGTTCCAGCGGCATGGTTGTGCCAGTCGGGAACTGGTGCGACGGCGTGACATAGACCAGCTTGACACGCTGTGTCGGCATGCGGCTGACGTCCAATCCGTGGCGATCCACCGGCACGGGGATCACCTTGCCGCCATAGCTCTCGAAGAGGAAAGCAGCACCACGATAGGTTGGAGCTTCCATCGCGATGCCTGTATTGGTGCCGACGAACAGGTGCGCCGCCAAGTTGATGCCCTGCTGGAAGCCCGCCACCACGATGACTTGATCGGCTGCCAGGACCATGCCGCGGGCTGGCCCCAGAGAGCTCGCCACTTGCTCACGCAGTGCAGGCAACCCTGCCGGATCTCCGTACTCGGCGAAGCGCTCCGCGGCCCCGCCAAGACAATCTGTCACGATCCGACGCCAGACCCTCTCAGGAAACGCGCGTGGCGAATTGCGCCCGAAGACAAAATCGATATCGATCTGCCGGGGTGTCTGCTGGTACAGCCCGGAGGGGCCGCGGCCAGCATACGGCAGCGGCAGGTTTAGCGCGCGATACAGGCTACCGCTGCGCGACTCCAGCGCGGGTGGCGTTGTGGGATGCCCGATGGCGTCATCAGGCAGGAGTTCCGCGACGAAGGTTCCGACCGCCTTCTCTGTGCGGAGGTATCCCTCAGCGATGAGCGTCTCGTAAGCTCCCGTCACCGTGTTACGTGAAATTCCAACCTGCCGGGCGAGGTCCCTCGATGCGGGCAACGACGCCCCAGGCAACAGACAGCGCGTGCGGATCAACGTACGCAGTTGTTCTATGAGCTGGGCCTGCAGCGTCTGACCGCTCCCGACATCGATGGAAATCGGCAATTGCATGACATGCATTCAAGCAAGATTCGTACTAAACACACTCGGGAACCCCTCGCTCCCCAGTATGGTCGCCGCGCGCATGTCGTATCGCCCTAAAGAAGGTCTGCGAAATCCCATCCCGCCTGTTCGCGGACTGACGATTTGAGTTCGATGCCTTGCAATGGGGCTGCGGGTCGCGATTCGTGGCCGGACTGACGCATCAGCAGGCCTCTTTCGGGTGTCTCGATGGCGCTCGGGCGGATTGCAGGCGCACTCGTCCCTGGGCCTCGATGAGTTGTCGGCGCATCTCCACAGGTTGCCCAGCGCGAACAGCATCGTGACTTGCATGGTGGGCGCCCCTTCCGGTTTGAGTAGCTGCTGACACTTCCACTCTGGCACATCGATGCCGTTGTCGGGTGGGGGCATCCATCCCATTGCTTACCCTACTGGTAACCAGTCCGGCACAGCTGCGCAAACGCCAACGCGGCGGCGGACTGATACGCATCTTTTCGACGCAAGAGCGCTGCCGTGCGTGGGTTCGGCGCCGGAGAGATCACGATATTGCAGAGGTCGGGGTGCCGCTCGCCAATGGCTTCTGGAAGAAGGGTGATCACATCACTTCGCCGGACGACCTCGATTAGGGCGCTGATAGTGTTGGCCTCGAGGGCGATGGTGGGTGAGAGGGCGTGAGACCGAAAGTACTCGTCCACATGGGCGCGTGTAGCGAAGTCAGGACTCAGCACGCCAAGCCGTTCGGCCGCCAACATCTGCGGCGTGATCGCCTCTTCGTATGCAGAGAAGCGGTGGCCGCGTCCCACAACGACGCTGAGCCGCTCCACCAGAATGGGTTCACACTCGATGTTCTCCGCAGGTCGCGAGACATTGAACGCGATGCCTAGATCGACCTCATCGGCCGCCACCGCAGCCGTAATGGTGTCGAGAGACATCTCCTTTAGCCGGATAACGATCCCCGGATGTTGCGCGTGAAACGCAGTCACCAAGGGGCCGACCAGGTAGGTAGTAAAGGTGGGTGTCGTCGCCAGGCGCAGTTCACCGCGCTGAAGATCCTGCACGTCATGGATGGCCCGTCGCGCCGCCGCTAATTCACGCAGTGCCCGGCGCGCATGTTCTATGTAGACGCTGCCCGCGTCCGTCACCGTCACGGTCCGTCCGCTGCGGTCCAGAAGTGCCACGCCCAGCGTTTCCTCCAGTTGAATGATCTGCTGCGACAGGGTTGGTTGCGAGACGTGAAGAGCCTCCGCGGCGCGCGTGAAGTTGCCGTGTTCAGCCACGGCAAGGAGGTAGCGAATATGACGAAGCTGCATGTCCATGCCTTTGCGTCTGGCCTGTTTGGGCAGTGGTATTGGTCGTGCCTATGGGCGCCATCCGAAACCAGTCTTGGACCGGCCGGCGGAATCGGCTGAAGATGACTTCATCGCAACAACACGGTGAGTCACATGAAACCGTTCATCAAAGGCGCGATGAAGTTTCAAGCCGATGTTTTCCCCCAAATGTCGAGCCTGTTCAAGGCACTGGCGACAAGTCAGAAACCCAGTGCCCTCTTTGTCACCTGCTCGGACAGCCGTGTTGTTCCGGAGTTGCTTACTCAACAACAGCCCGGCGACGTTTTCGTGATCCGCAATGCCGGCAACATCGTCCCGTCCTACAGCTCGGAACCTGGCGGTGTCACCGCTAGCGTCGAGTATGCGGTCGAGGTGTTGGGAGTGACCGATATCGTGGTCTGCGGTCATAGCGACTGCGGCGCGATGACGGCAATTGCCAAGCACACCTGTCTGGATCACCTGCCCGCCGTCGCCAGCTGGCTGCGCAACGCCGATGCCGCCAAGGCGGTGAACGAGGCGCATACCCACGAAACGCCTGGAGCCAAGGTCAATTCGATGGTGTATGCCAATGTGGTGGCCCAACTGGCCAACCTCCGCACCCATCCGGCCGTCGCGCTGGCGCTTGAACAGGACCAGCTCAGCCTGCACGGCTGGGTTTATGACATTGAATCCGGTGGCATCAAGGCCCTCGACGGCATGCGCGGCATCTTCGTCAGCCTCGCCGATTTCCCCGAAACCGTCGCTTCCGAGCCGCATCCGCAGCTGAAAGCGGCCTGATTTCTCTTCCCCTCTGAAAGGACCATTACTGTGCTTCATTCCAATGTGACCCAGGATTCGCGCGCTGAGTTGACCAGCCGCGTGCTGTCCTCAAAAGCAATCAAAGACATCAGCTTCGGTGAATTGGCCGAAGGGACCGGACTCCGGGTGGCCTATGTCACCGCCGCACTGCTCGGGCAGCACGCGTTGCCGAAGCACGCCGCGGAGCTGGTCTGCAGCCGACTCGGCTTGGACGCTACCGATGCCAAGGAATTGCAGGCAATTCCCCTGCGGGGCAGCATCCCCGGAGGCGTGCCTACCGATCCGACCATCTACCGCTTCTACGAGATGGTGCAAATCTACGGCACCACGCTCAAGGCGCTCGTTCATGAGCAGTTCGGAGACGGCATCGTCAGCGCCATCAACTTCAAGCTCGACATCAACAAGGTGGAAGACCCGGAAGGCGGCTCCCGCGCGGTGATCACTCTGGACGGGAAGTTCCTGCCCAACAAGCCTTTCTGAGTTTTCACCGATCTCTCCCAGCTGAGTGAAGGGGGCCGCGATGAACACGAACGACAATCAGCTCATGCTTGCATGGAGCGAGCCCCTGGTGACAGCGGGGCGCCTCACCCTTCACCTGACCCCCGAGGGTTGGCTGGCCAGCCTGGACGGCTTCCCGATGTCGTATGGGGAAACGCCGCGCGTCGCGGTGACGTGGGCCTTCATCATGAGTCACAAGTCGGCCTACGAGTGAACGTGGTCCTTCGCCCTGATCTCGTTTTTTTTAGATCAGGGAGATTCGCCGATCGGTGATTTCGACGGGCACCTTTCCAGACGTGAAAGGCGCCCGTCATCCTTTTTGCGCGCGAAGCGTGGACGCGCTTCAGGCCTTCCCCGACGAAGCGTTCGTCGCAGCGGAAGGTCTTCTGATGTCCGAAGCACCCGGCGCTCCCGCCAGGGTGCTCACATGCCAAAAGACAGCTCAAGAATTACAGACCCAACTCGGTCAGGCCGGGATGGTCATCCGGGCGGCGACCGAGCGGCCAATGGAACTTGCGATCCTCGGCCGTGATGGGCATGTCGTTGATGCAGGCGTAGCGACGCTGCATCAAGCCATCTTCGGCGAATTCCCAGTTTTCGTTGCCGTACGAACGGAACCAATTGCCGGCATCGTCACGCCATTCGTAGGCATAGCGAACTGCGATGCGGTTGCCCTCGAAAGCCCACAACTCCTTGATGAGGCGGTAGTCAAGTTCCTTGCGCCACTTGCGCTCCAGGAACGCTTTCGCTTCGGCGCGGTTGCTGGCGAATTCGACGCGGTTACGCCACTTGGTGTCCAGCGTGTACGCGAGTGCGACTTTTTCAGCGTCACGGGTGTTCCAACCGTCTTCGGCAAGGCGAACCTTTTGGATGGCGCTTTCTCGGGTGAAGGGCGGCAGAGGGGGACGAGTGCTCATGATGGGATCCACGGGAGTTTGAATACACGTAGACAGTACTGTCTACATGCATAACTCTAGTTCAAGTAGAACGACTCGTCTACATGGATTTCTTGATGAAGTGGAATGACCTGTCTACAATGCTCAACATGAGCACGGAAACCGTCTCCTCTGCAGAACTTACGCCACGCGAGCGCATCCTGGTGACGGCGCATGACCTCTTCTACCGTGACGGCATCAGAGCCACGGGCGTTGACCGGATCATTGAGCACTCGAAAGTCACCAAGGTAACGTTTTATCGCCAGTACCCCAGCAAAAATGACCTCGTCCGGGCGTACCTTGCCTACCGCCACGAGCACTGGATGGCGTGGCTGCGAGCATCTTTGGAACGCAATATTGCATCTGGTGATTCGGCCACGGGAGCCGTACTGTCTACCTTCGAAGAGTGGTGGAGCCGGCCGGACTACAGAGGCTGTGCCTTCATCAATTCCGCCGTAGAACTCGGTTCTTCAGACTCTGAGATCCTCGACATCGTCCGCCAACACAAGGCCGAAATGACTTCCATCTTCGAGAAGCTTGTGCCTCGCGGACCGGGCCGCGCAGTCAAGGCTCGGGCGCTGGCGTTTGCCATCGACGGCGCCATCGTGCATGCCCAGATGGGTACTCCGGTTGCATCGCTGCTCATTACGCTGAAGGTGCTTGTGGAGCCTGTGCTGGGAAACTGAACTCGTGCGCCTGTCCGACGCACGTTCATGCGATGACCGCATTGGTCACCCCTGTGCTGGGCTAGGTCAGCATTGCTGACCGGTTTGCGAGCACTGGCTACGGTCCATCGGCATGCCAAAGGCAGACATTGCAGGCGAGGGATGCAGACACCCATCGCCGATCGACTTTGCATACGGGCTCGGGGTAACCGGACTTTTCGCGGGGAGAGTGCAGCGATGGTCGAATTTCTGTTGCCACATAAGCGCCTGCGGAATTCGTACGACAACCACTCAGTCAAACTTGCAAGCCGTTGGTTCATTTGCCCTTTTGAACCCGGAGCGCACCAAACTGCACGGACAGACCTTGCAGCCCCTTGCTTCGGGAATTGCAGCTGCACTGGGCGCCGTGGCGCCCACGCGCGCTATGGCACAAGTGGCCCGGGAAGCCGGACTGTCGCATGAGGCACTGTACCGTGCCCGGAACGAAGCCTTCGTGCGGGCCTGCTCCGCGCTTCATATAAAGTTGATCTGGCATCCATCTGACCGCGTACGCTGACGCAAGACCTTGAGAAGAAGGCAATATGTTGACCAGGACGCCTGTGAGTGGCGGCCACGTGTGCCATTACTACGAGAAGTGTCTACAGTGAGTGATTTGAAATTAACGAAGTTGACGTAACGCCCGATGCTCAATATTGGCCTGGCAATATCTGGTCAGGCAATATCCAAACCCTCGGCGCAATCGGCCCGCGCTCGCCGCGGCTGTATTCATAGGACACGCGTATACCCGGTTGCAGCCGCTGCGCCTCGCCAGGCGGCAATGAACTGAAGGGGAAAAAGATATTGTCCCCGCCAGCGTCGGGCTGGATAAAGCCGTAGGTATCCCTGAGATTGGGAATGCGGCCCTGCTGCATGGAGCCGACTTCGGGCGGCGCCGTCAACACGCCGATGGTGGTGATCAGCGGGCTCGGAATGGACGCGGGCCGGTATTCCGGGCGGTAGAACAGCCCGTCCACGGCCGGATCACCGCCTTCCCGCGACGCATCCATGACTTCGGCCATGCGCAGCGCGTAGGGCACCTCGCCGTAGAGCAGCTGGGAGGTCTTCATCTCGCGCAGGTTGCCCGCGCTGTCGGTGAAGCTGAAATCCCAGCCCAGCAGCATCACGCGCGTGCCTAGGGTGTTGAGCTTGCGCGCCAGCGGCACGAAGTCGCCGTCGCCGGCGATCAGCGCCAGCACGTCGTAGCGCTTGTAGATGGCCATCTCGAACGCTTCCAGGGCCAACCAGACGTCGATGCCCTTCTCGCCCTCCGGCCCCTTGGGCAGGTAGTGCGTGGTCACGCCCTCGTACATGAGCACGTCCTCGAAGGTGCGCTCCTGGAACAGGATGTCGCGCTCCTCGGCCTCTCTGGCCTTCATGCGCCCACGGAAATAGTGCGCGTCCACAATCTGCGCGAGCTTGAACTCTGTGCCTTCCGCGGCGGCGGCGCGGGCGCGGATGAAGTTGTGCAGCCCCTCGATGCTGATGCGGGCCTTTCGCGGATGGACGCCAGAGTAATAGTTGCTCACGCGACGGAAATACTCGCCGTCATAGAAGACGCCGATGCGCAGGAGCTTTGGGTTGGTGGACAGCATGAAGGCTATTGGAATCGGGGTAATGGAATGGGAGAGAGATGGCCGAGAAGGCTGTATCCCGCGCGGGCTGGAGCCAGTGGCCAAAGCTTCCACGCGCAGCCGGGGAGGGGGATGCAAGAGCGCAATCGTACGCCCGCGGTGCGCCCCACTTCACAGGAACACTGGGTGACAAGCCAAAACTGCAAATCAGCGTGCCTTCGAAGACCAGCCGGCTCGAACCGGGCTTTTCTAAAAACGCAAAAGCAGGCGCCTCACCCGCCACGTGGGCATGCTCAGTGCCGTCGCAGCGCAAGGGGCTGCTGCAATACCAGTCCGGTGCTTCCGTGACCGCATAGGCAGCGGCAAGCCAACGCGCGGCGGGCTGGTCTTTGGCAATTGGGCAGCAGTTGGGCAGGACACGTCATTCCCTGGCCACTGTCGATGCATGGATTTAGAGAGGACAAACCAAAACCCAAGTAGCCGTTTTAGGTCAGGATCTAGAGGAAACATTGATTTACAATTGGCCGACTCAAGATTTGAGCCACTGGTTCTGTAGGTCGTTGTTGGAACCGGCTTCAATAAAAGACCGATCCGATGGCCGCCATGACGTTCCAAAACCGCAACTTCAGCATCCCCCATTCCGTTGAGGCAGCACACCAGCTTTCTGCGTCCTGTTCGAGCCTCAGAAACAACTCAGAACTGAAACGCCGCCGCCCGAACGGCTTCGGATGGGCACGGTCCTCTGTGCTGGTGATGCTGCTGTCAGCCACAATTGGTGCTAGTGCAACGAACTACACCCTGTGGGTCAACGGGCGCAACGGCGGCGGAGTTCCGGGCAACTACAACGACTTTGGCTATTGGGGTACGGCGTCGGTGAACGCCGGTGTCAATAAGAAGGCGGTCAACTGGGACGGGCGCAACCGCATCTCGACACAAATGTCTCGACTGATCAATGCGCTTGACTGCTTCTGCACTGGCACCAACTGGTGCTATGTCGCTGCGCACAGCGCGGGCAACCTCATGGTGGGCTACGTGCTTGACCTTCACGGCGGCACGAACCGCTACAAGAAGACACCCATGCCCCGCTCCGACGGTCAATGCACCAACAGCGACGGCAAGACGCAAAAGGGCTGGAACATCAAGTGGGTCGGTGTCGCCGGTGGAGCGGCCGGCGGATCTGAGATCGCAGATATAGGTAATCTGGTGCCGCTGGACTATGACCTGAAGACCATCACGGCGCGGTCGCTCTACAACCACAACAACACGCGCGGCACGATGTTCTACTTGTTTGCCGGCGCGAAAGGTTCGGTCTTTTCGATGCTCCTGCCTGGCCAGGACGACAGTTGGGTGGCTTACCACTCCAGCGGCGGCGTCGCCGGCACCTCCAGCGCTGCGTACTGCAACCTGGCCGACTGGCTTTGCAACGACCTCACGCTGGGCACCGCGCCCACGCAAAACGGCAAGCCCAAGTGGACCAACCATTCGGTGCTGCTACGTGACGATGGCGTGCTCTACAACCATGGCCCCAACGGGAACTGGGGCGGCATCGTGGCGCCGCTGCGCTCGCACATGCAGGCCAATGCCAAGTAAAGGGCCGTGACGCTGCGCCGATGGCAACTCTTTGCCGCGAGCGCGGCTCTAGGTCTGCTGGCTTGGTGGCGCAGTGGCGCCGATGCCCAGCCGCAGGCCGTAGCGCCGCTCGCTCCTGCGCTGGCTCCAGCCTTGCCGTTCCCAACAGCGGCTTCAGCTACCTCGGCCTTGAGCGTGCCGCTATCGCCAGCGGCGCTTGCAGCGCGGCAGCAGGAGATCACGCTTTGGCAGCAGCGGCTAACGTTGGCTCGCCAGTCGCTGCAGGCCTACGAGGAGTCCACCCGGTATCCGCATGAGTCGCGCCCGCTGTCCCAGCAGCCTGACCAGGTGCATCCTTTCCTGTCCATCACGGAGGACGCGGTGCTGCGTCTGGCGGACGGCAGCGTCGCGCGTGGTGTGCACGTGCGCACGACGCAAGAGCGGGTGTTCATCCAGGGCGACGAAAGCGTGCTCCTATCGGTGAGCATGGTCAGGGATGACGGCGTGGTGCAGCCGGTGCGCGTGATTCGAGCCACCGCCCGGGAAATTCCGGCTAGCAACAGTGGTTCGCTCTACCCAGTGGTGGACGTGAACTTCAACGACGACGGGTTGGACGGCGACGTGTTCGCGGGCGACAGCGTGCAAAGCGTGCGGCTGCAGCCGGCGCGGCAAGGCTTTGCCGGGCTGGCCGGCGTGCTGCGCGTGGAAGTGGTGTTGGCGCATGCGGGCCGCCAAGCGTCAGTCTGGTTTGACTTGACCCTCACTGGTGCCGCGCCTGCCTTGTGGAAAGGACCGGTGCACGAGGCGCTGGAGGACGGTTCGCTCAGCTTCTACCTGGGCGCTGAGGTCAAGGAGCCGGGTCGCTACGTCGTCACCGGGCGGGTGGATGACGCCACGGGTCGGCCTCTAGCGTTGCTGACCTTCAACGACGACGTGGCAGCCGGCACCCAAGCCTTCCGGCTGTCGCTATTCGGCAAGCTCGTGCACGACGCCCAACCGGTCTTCCCGTTGCGGCTGCGTGACGTCGAGGCCTTCCTGCTGCGACCGGACCGTTTTCCGGACCGCGCCATGATGCCGCCGCGGGCAGGTACGGTCCACATGAGCGCGCGCCACCCCCTGTCGGCCTTCTCGGCGGCCGAGTGGCAGGACGAGGAGCGCCACCGCTACTTGGTGGAGCTCCAACGCGACGTCAACGATGCGCAGTCCCGGATCATCGAGCTTGAAGGCCAACGCTGAGCGGCACGACGACGCACGCTCCAGGAAAGCCGGCCTGCGTTGAAGGCCACGGAGCAGCAAACCGCCCTACGCGCGGTCAACGCAACGGTTGAGCGTGACACCGTTGCGTCCGGGCAAGCATTGCCTGTGGCAATGCACCGACACAGGTTTTCCCGTCTTTTCGCCTCGTGCATGACGCGCCAAACAATGCCCTTGCACAGTCGGGAGGAAAGCCATGAACAAGGCAAGGGGAGTGCTTCTGCTGGCCGCCGCTATTGCTGTCGGCGCGCCGGCCTGGGGCCACTGGACGGCCTTCGGCGAGGACGAGTCCAAGGCGGTCTGGTATGTCGATCCAGACTCCATGCGCACCACGGGCGCACTGCGGGAGGTCTGGGCGATGAAGGACATGGTCGAGCCGGAAATCGACTTCGACCTCTCCAAGCTGTTTCTCATCGAAGTCGACTGCCCGGGCCGGCGCCAGCGCCTGCTGCAGCACCAGAGCTACCGGGGCCGCATGGGCGGCGGCGAGCCCACGCGAGGCGGAATGACGTTCGGCGACTGGATGGCCATCGCACCGGGCACGGTGGGCAGCAGCCTGAGCAAGGCGGTGTGCAGCCGCGGCTGAGCGCCGCGACAGCAAGAACAGGGCAGGGGCGTGAGGGTGTGGTGATCGAGCGCGTTGTTTCAGGAGGGCAGACCGGTGCAGATCGGGCCGCGCTGGATTGGGCTCTGGCCCACGGCGTCCCGCACGGCGGCTGGTGTCCGGCCGGACGGATCGTGGAGGATGGCACCATCCCGCCGCTGTACCAGCTCACCGAAGTGCCCGACGGCGGTAGCTACCGCCACCGCACAAGGCCACCGTGCGCGACGCCGATGCGACGCTGATCCTGTCCACCGTGCCCGAGCTCACCGGTGGCAGCCGCCAGACGATGATCTTTGCCAGGCAGCTCACCAAGCCCTGGCTGCACCTGCACCCGGGCATGGACTGGCGTACGGCGCGGCCGACCTGGATGGGGTAATCGAATGGACGCTCCCAACGCCGTGGAGCCTATACGGACACCTGCCTTTCACTCGCCAGGGTCTATCCCTGGCAAGAACTCAATGCCGGTACGCGCCACCAAGTCCCGGTACGTAATGGGCTTGCCCGCCTGGGCGTCGTTGGCGTTTTCAACCCAATGCGCCCAAGCCCGGTTCGAGCCGGCGTCGTATACGAGCTTGTAAAGCTGGGCCGGCACCCAGACGCGGCCTTTACCAATCACCTGTGCGCCGGCCTTAGGGTAAACGGGTCCAGTAAAGACGAAGACCGGACCCTTGGCGCGCTTGACGTAGGCCCTGGTGGCGCCTTCAAGTCCCGCCCAGGTCTTGCGGTTGTTCTCTGGCGCCTGGGGCACCATGTTGGCCAAGCTGAATGACTGAGCCATGGCCTGCGCCGTCGGCATGTCGGCCGCGGGCGCCATGTGGCCGCGGTCAAAGCCGCTGCCCTTGTAGTCGTCCAGCGTGGCGCGCTCGGTCTGGGGTAGCCGCGCGTCAGCGAAGAATTTGTTGGTGCGCTCCTCGTCAGCGGCGTCGGCTAGCTGCGCAGTGGTGAGCTTTTCAACGGCAAAGATCGGCGTTTTGGTGCGGCCGGAATGCAGTATGGCAAAGGCGTCGTAGCAAAGGTCGCGCGGCTGCCGCGCCTGCAATTCCGGCACGCGCGGCAGTTCGCCGGGAAAGAACTGGCGGCACTGCCTGAAGCCGGTCACCGGCTCGGCCGACACGGCCGTTGGCGGTCGCATCTCCTTGGGCAACGTCACGCGCGAATCGCACGCGGTCAATGCCAACACGCTGGCAGCGGCAATCAGAAAAAAGCGGAATCTTGTTTTCATGGGACACGATTGTCAGCGCGCATGCCACTCGGCCGCCTTCGATTACCGGCTTGCAGTGTTGGCGGCGGTCTGGAAAGTGCGTGATTCCGGCAGTGACGATGCACTTTCCGGCGGCATTGCAGCACGGCCGTCTCCATCGCGCAGCGTTCTGTTCGATACGCGTGTTGGTCACCACGCTGTGAGGCTTTGGTCAAGCGCCGGAAGTCTGCATGAATGTTGACAACCGGTTTCCATGAATGGAAACTGGTTGTCATGAAATCTCGTGATCCTACTTCTTCGCCGTTCTCTCCTCAGACCGAAGCCATTACGAGCCTGACGTTGACAGTCTTTCGACTGAACGGCGAGCTCTTGCAGTGGGGAGATGCGCTGGTGGAACCGTTGGGCCTGACCAGCGCACGCTGGCAGATGCTGGGTGCAATCGCGCTCGCCGGCGTGCCGCTGACCGCCCCACAGATTGGCCAAGCGATGGGCGTCACGCGCCAAGGCGCGCAGAAGCAGCTCAACTTGCTGCTCGAACAAGGCTTCATCGA
This sequence comes from Azohydromonas lata, assembly GCF_034427735.1. NCBI lineage: Bacteria > Pseudomonadati > Pseudomonadota > Betaproteobacteria > Burkholderiales > Sphaerotilaceae > Azohydromonas > Azohydromonas lata. The sequence continues at coordinate 1,142 of NZ_JAXOJX010000074.1, read as the reverse complement.
GTCGCGCCCCAACCCTGCGCACCGGCGCTCACCGCAGTACGTGATGACGCCGCAAGGCCGCGAGCTCTACCTCCAGGCCGAGGGCCTGTGGGCTGAGCAAACCGCGGAGCTCGCTGCACGCATTCCAGCTGCACAGGTGCAGTCAGCGGTGAAGACGCTGGAGTCGATGCTGCAGCAACTGCAGCCCCTCAACCATCCGTTGGAGATCGAATCATGAAGACCAAGTTGCATGGCTTGTTCGGCGTCATCGCGCTGTTATGCATTGCCACGTTCTGGTCTTCCACCCTCATCTCTGAACTGTTCCTTGGCTTGGCAAGTGTCGTGGTCGTAAAGAATGCTGTCCTGGCTGGCATGTGGGTGCTGGTACCGGCCATGGCCGCAACTGGTGGCAGCGGCTTCTCCTTGGCCCGGACACGTCATGGCCGTCTGGTCGACATCAAGGGGCGGCGCATGAAGGTTGTCGCGGCCAACGGCTTGCTGGTCCTTCTGCCCAGCGCCTATGTGCTGGCCTCGATGGCGAACGCTGGACGGTTCGATGGAGCCTTCTACGCACTCCAAGGCCTTGAGTTGGCGGCAGGAGCGGTCAACCTCACGTTGCTTGCGCTTAACATCCGCGACGGGATGCGGCTCACTGGGCGGTTATCGCCAGTGCGGCATGCGTTGGTGCCGCGTGGTTGAGTGATGCCTCACGGCCGGCTCTGGACTCCATCTGCTTAATACGCAGTTGGGACTTAGACAACGTGCTGGAAGCGCGCTCAACAATCCGGTTGACGATATTGTGAGGAACACGGTCCGTCAGAAGGGCTCGCCCGAATCTAGGCCCCGTGCTCAAGAAGGGCGACATCGTGGTGATGGACAATCTGAGCGCGCATAAGGTCTCGGGTGTACGCGAAGCCATCGAGGCGCGAGGCGCCAAGCTGTTGTACCTACCGCCCTACAGCCCCGACTTCAATCCCATCGAGCAGGTCTTCTCCAAGCTCAAGGAACTGTTGCGCCCGGCTTCAGCGCGCACCGTGGAAGCGTTGTGGACTGCCATCAGCGAACTGCTGGACGCCTTCAGCCCGGCCCAGTGCCGCAACTACTTCCGGCACTGCGGCTACGGCCGGTCAAGCTGAAATTGCTTTAGTTAAAGCAGAGCGTCC
>NZ_JAXOJX010000073.1:0-32033 GCF_034427735.1 Azohydromonas lata | reverse complement strand
ATAAGAGACAGCGCCCTGGCCGTGCTGGTCGTGCGCCCGGTGGCGAGCCCGCCGCCGGTGATCGTGGTGCTGCAGGGCGCGGGCGGCGCCAATGCGAGCAGCCCGGCCTTCGTGGCGAGCTTTGCCGGCGACGGCCGCTCGCTGGTGACGCGTCCGCTGCTGCCCGTGAACGTGGCGCAGGACCGCGCGCTGGAGCTGTGGGCGCTGCCGCCGCAGGGCGCGCCGCGCTCGCTGGGCCTGATCTCGCCGCAGGGCGTGACGGTGCTGCCGCGCGAGCGGCTGCCCGCGGCCGTGCTGGGCCCCGGCACCGCGGCGCTGGCGGTGAGCCTGGAGCCCGCTGGCGGCTCGCCCACCGGCGCGCCCACCGGCCCCGTGCTCTACAGCGGCCGGCTGCAGCTTTGAGCGCGTCCGCCGCGCCCAAGAAAAAGCCGCCCACGCGGGGCGGCTTCGTTCAGGGCGTCCCGGCCATGAAAGCTGGGGCTCCGGGGCGGCGCCTCAGTGGTGCGCCGACACCTTCTCGCCGGCCTTGAGGCGGTAGTGGGTGCCGCAATAGGGGCAGGCACCTTCGCCGGTGGTGGCCACGTCGATGAAGACGCGCGGGTGCGTGCTCCACAGCGGCATCTTTGGGTTGGGGCAGAACACCACGCCCGGGCCTTGCAGCTCGGAGGCGGAGACTTCGACGACGGACTTGGCTTCGGTGGTGCTCACGTTTGCGCTCCCTGGGTTCGAAAATCAGGCTCAGACCTTGGTCAGCCACTCGCCGTACTTGGCGTTGCGGCCGTTGACGATGTCGAAGAAGGCGGCCTGGATCTTTTCGGTGATGGGACCGCGGTAGCCGCGGCCGATCTCGATGCGGTCGAGCTCGCGGATGGGCGTGACTTCAGCGGCGGTGCCGGTGAAGAAGGCCTCGTCGGCGATGTACACCTCGTCGCGGGTGATGCGCTTTTCCACGAGCTTCAGGCCCAGGTCCTGGCAGATCGCGAAGATGGTGTTGCGCGTGATGCCGTTGAGCGCGCCGGCCGACAGGTCGGGCGTGTACACCACGCCGTTCTTGATCACGAAGATGTTCTCGCCCGCGCCTTCGCTGACGAAGCCGGCCGAGTCCAGCAGCAGCGCCTCGTCGTAGCCGTCCTCCGTGGCTTCCATGTTGGCCAGGATGGAGTTGCTGTAGTTGCTCACCGCCTTGGCCTGCGTCATGGTGATGTTGACGTGGTGGCGGGTGTAGCTGCTGGTCTTGACGCGGATGCCGCGCTTCAAGCCCTCTTCGCCCAGGTAGGCGCCCCAGGGCCAGGCCGCGACCATCACGTGGATCTGGTTGCCCTTGGGGCTCACGCCCAGCTTCTCCGAGCCTATCCACACCAGCGGGCGCAGGTAGCAGCTCTCCAGATTGTTGGTGCGCACCACCTCGCACTGGGCCTGCTCGATCTGCTCGACCGAGAAGGGGATCTTCATGCGCAGGATCTTGGCGCTGTTGAACAGCCGCTCGGTGTGCTCGCGCAGCCGGAAGATGGCCGTGCCGTTGACCGTGTTGTAGGCGCGCACGCCCTCGAAGGCGCCGCAGCCGTAGTGCAGCGTGTGGGTCAGGACATGGATCTTGGCGTCACGCCAGTCGACGAGCTCGCCGTCCATCCAGATCTTGCCGTCGCGGTCGTGCATGGACATCGTGGACTCCGGAAATTTGCCTGTTGGGAAAAACTCACGATTCTACGAGGGCGACCGCACCGGTCCGCCCAAACGCGCGGTATCCGGGGCGGCGCGCAGCGGTACTAGGCCACATCGTCCTCGCGTGCGAGGCTCCAGCGGCTGCAGCGCCCGCCCTTCATCTCCACCTCCACGCGGGCGCCGCCGGCGTCGCGCCAGACCCAGCGCTCGCCGCCGCCGTCCAGGCGCTGGCCCAGGCTGCGGGTGAGCGACACGATGTCGAGCATGCGCATGCCCGGCTTGAGCTTGGCGTTGAGCATCACGGCGCTGTCCACGTGGCCCACGGGCGCGCGGTTGGCGTTGCGCATCACGCGCACGGCGCGATTGAACTGCAGCAGCAGCCAGAACGCCACCACCGTCAGCCCCATCAATGCGCCTTGCCAGCCGTGCTGCACGTAGCCCACCGCCAGCGCCGCCAGCGCCAATATCCAACCCAGCCATTGGTTCATCGTCGTTTCCTTTCTCGTTCGTCCGTGGTCAGTCCAGGCCGCGCAGCACCTGGATGGCTTCTTCGATGCGCTCCACCGGGTGGATGCTCAGCCCCTCAATGGGTTTCTTGGGCAGGTTGGCCCGCGGCACCACCGCCACGCTGAAGCCCAGCTTGGCGGCCTCTTTCAAGCGCTCCTGGCCGCGCGGCGCGGGGCGCACCTCGCCGGCCAGGCCCACTTCGCCGAAAGCTATGAAGCCGCGCGGCAGCGGCTTGCCGCGCAGGCTGGAGTGGATGGCCAGCAGCACGGCCAAGTCGGCCGCGGGCTCGCTGATGCGCACGCCGCCCACGGCGTTGACGAACACGTCCTGGTCCATGCACGACACGCCCGCGTGCCGGTGCAGCACCGCCAGCAGCATGGCCAGCCGGTCGCGGTCCAAGCCCACGGACAGCCGCCGCGGGCTCGGCCCGCCCGCATCCACCAGCGCCTGTATTTCCACCAGCAGCGGCCGCGTGCCCTCCAGCGTCACCAGCACGCACGATCCCGGCACGGGCTCACCGTGGGTGCTCAGGAAGATGGCGCTGGGGTTGGCCACGCCCTTGAGGCCCTTCTCCGTCATGGCGAACACGCCGATCTCGTTGACCGCGCCGAAGCGGTTCTTGATGGCGCGCACCAGGCGGAAGCTGGAGTGCGTGTCGCCCTCGAAGTACAGCACCGTGTCCACCATGTGCTCCAGCACGCGCGGGCCGGCCAGGGCGCCTTCCTTGGTGACGTGGCCCACCAGCACGATGCTGGTGCCGCCGCCCTTGGCCGAGCGCGTGAGGTGCGCGGCGCACTCGCGCACCTGCGCCACCGAGCCCGGCGCCGAGGTGAGCTGCTCGGAGTACAGCGTCTGGATGGAGTCGATGACGCAGAAGGCCGGGCGCTCGGCTTCCACGGTGGCGAGGATCTTTTCCAGGTTGATCTCGGCCAGCACGCGCACGCGCGCGCCTTCCAGGCCCAGGCGCCGCGCACGCAGCGCCACTTGGGCGCCGGACTCCTCGCCGGTGACGTAGAGCACCAGCATCTGCTGCGAGAGCGCGTCCACCGCCTGCAGCAGCAGCGTGGACTTGCCTATGCCCGGGTCGCCGCCGATGAGCACCACGCCGCCGGCCACGATGCCGCCGCCCAGCACGCGGTCCAGCTCCTCGATGCCCGTGGGCGTGCGCGCCACGTCGCCGGCCTCGATCTCGCTGAGCGTGGCCACCGGCTGGCTCTTGGCCAGGGCCTGGAAGCGGTTTTTCGATGCGCCCGCGGCGCTGACGTCCGCCGGCCCCTCGACCAGCGTGTTCCAGGCCCCGCAGGCCGGGCAGCGCCCAAGCCACTTGGCGCTGGTGCCCCCGCACTCGGTGCAGGTGTAGATGGTTTTTTCACGTGCCATCCCCCGATTGTCCGGGCGCCGCGCATGCCCGCGCCCGCGCGCGGCCAAGCGGCAAGGCGAACCGGCGCGCGGCAGGCAATCCCGCATTGACGTGGCTGGAGGGCGCGCGGAAAAGGTTCACAACTGCGCGTCCTTCAACGGAGATGCGACATGAGGGCAAGAAAATGGACACGGACCTGCATGGCCGCCGCGGTGGCTGCGGCGGCGCTGCTGGCGGGCTGCGGCGGCAGCGACGGCGGCAATGACGGCCCAAGCTACGCGCGGCTGGTGAGCTTTGGCGACAGCCTGAGCGACGTGGGCACCTACCGCACGGCGGGCATGCGCGCCGTGTTCGATGGCGGTCAGTTCACCGTCAATGACTACAGCGCCACGCGCCCCGCGGCGGGCACCAACTGGACCGAGCAGCTCGCGCGCGAGCTGGCGCTGCCCGCGCCCTGCGCGGCGCGCACGGGCCTCAACCCGCCGCCGGGCAGTCCCTACCTGGCCCTGGCCGAGGCCACGCAGGACCATGCCGGCTGCTTCAACTACGCCCAGGGCGGCGCGCGCGTCACCGACCCCTACGGCCCCGGCAACGCGGCACGGCTGCCTGATGACCAGCGCGGCCTCTTGGGCGCGTCCACCGACCCGCTGACGGTGCAGATCGCCCGCCACCTGGCCCTGGCCGGCGGGCGCTTCGGCAATGGGGAGCTGGTCACGGTGATGGCCGGCGGCAACGACGCGCTGGTGCAGGTCGAGCCGCTGGTGGGCGCGCTGCTCACCGGCGCGGATGCCGACACCATCACTGCCCTGGCGACTCAAGCCATTCAGAACATGGCCCTGGCCGGAGCGCAACTCGCGGCGCTGGTGCAGAGCCAGTTGCTGGCCCGTGGCGCGCAGCGCGTGGCGCTGGTGCTGCTGCCCGACATCGGCGTGACGCCCTCGGTGGTGTCGCTGTCGGTGGAGCAGCGCGCGGTGATCTCGCAGTTCTCGCAGGCCTTCAACGCGCCGCTGCAGCAGGCCTTTGCCAACGAGCCTCGCGTGCTGGTGGTGGACGCCTTCACCGCCAGCCGGCAGCAGGCGCAGAGCCCGGCGCTCTACGGGCTGGTGAACACGACGCAGCCGGCCTGCCTGCTGTCCTCGCAGCGCTTCAATTCGCTGTTCTGCAACAAGGCCACGGTGGTGGCGCCCGACGTGTCGCGCTGGTGGTTTGCCGACACGGTGCACCTCACGCCCTACGGCTACCAGTTGCTCGCGCGCGTGGTGACGGACGCCATGACGCGCGCGGGCTGGCTGGGCGCCTACGGCGCGCGCCCGTGCAACGGCCTGTTCAGCAGCGACTGCACCCTGGCGCCGCTGCCGCAGCCTGCTTCCTGACCCAGCGTCAGCCGCGCCGCCAGTAGCCCGGGGCCATGCGCCAGCCCGGGCCGGCCGGGGCCCAGCGGTGCGGCTCCCAGTAGTAGCCCGGGCGCGGCGCGTGCCAGTAGCCCGGCACCCAGGCGTAGCGGGCGCCGCCCCAGCGCCAGTAGCCGTTGATCCAGATGGAGCCGACCACGGGCGGCGCGCCGTAGCTCTCCACCAGCGGCGCGGGGGGCGGCGCGGTGGCGACGTCGCCGTAGTAGTAGGGCTGGGCCGGCGCCACGACGCAGCCGCCCAGGGCCAGTGCCAGGGCGGCCAGGCCGCCGGCCAACAACGCGCGGCGGCGTGCCGGGGCTTGTGCTTGCATGTCCATCTCCGTCAGGGCAGATGCCGTCCCAACGGCGGTGGCCGGGGCGGGGATGACCAGCTTTACCTGCGCTTCACAATTGGGCGGCGGTGGGCATGGTGCCCGGCGCGCATGGCGGACTATCAGCCGTCCACCCGCCCGCGCATCGCCTTGATGGCCCCATGCCGCGCCTTGGCTTCCACCCGGCGGCGCTGCGAGGCGCGCGTAGGCTTGGTGGGCCGGCGGGTCTTGGGCGCCTCGGCCACGCTGTCCACCAGCGCCTGCAGCCGCGTGAGCGCGTCGGCGCGGTTCATCTCCTGGCTGCGGTGCTCCTGCGCCTTGATCACCACCACGCCCTCGCGCGTGATGCGTGCATCGCCCAGCGCCAGCAGCCGCTCCTTGACGTCCTCCGGCAGCGAGCTGGCGTGGACGTCGTAGCGCAGGTGGATGGCCGTCGACACCTTGTTGACGTTCTGCCCGCCCGCGCCTTGCGCGCGCATCGCCGTGCAGTGCACCTCGTGCGGCTGGACGCGGACGCTGGGCTTCACGGCAGAACGGGCTTCAGTGCTTGGTGGCCTTGGCCGGGGTGGCCAGCGGCTCGGCCGGGGCGGCGGGCTGCTCGCGCATGGTCTGGTAGCGCTGCTCCAGCTCCTGGCGCAGCGCGCGGCGCACCTTGGCCTGCTCGAAACGGCGCTTCTCCTCCGGCGTGAAGGGGCGCAGCGGCGGCACGGGGGCGGGCTTGCGGTCGTCGTCCACCGCCACCATGGTGAAGAAGCAGCTGTTGACGTGGCGCACCACCTGGGTGCGTATGTCCTCGGCAATCACCTTGATGCCCACCTCCATCGAGGACGTGCCCGTGTGGTTGATGCTGGCCAGGAAGGTGACCAGCTCGCCCACATGGATGGGCTGGCGGAACATCACCTGGTCCACCGACAGCGTCACCACGTAGCGCCCGGCGTAGCGGCTGGCGCAGGCGTAGGCCACCTGGTCCAGCAGCTTCAGGATGGCGCCGCCGTGCACGTTGCCCGAGAAATTGGCGGTGTCGGGCGTCATCAGCACCGTCATGGAGAGCTGGTGGGCGGGCAGGTGGTTCATGTACTGCGAAGTCCTGTGTGAAGGGAAAAACGGTGCCCGCGCGGCGTTTCGGCCGGGGTCAGGCGGCGGCCAGCACCGGCACGCGCGGGGCCACGGCGCACATCAATTCATAGCCCAGGGTGCCGGCGGCGCGGGCCACCTCGTCTATCGCAAGCACCGTGCCGCGCGGGCCCTTGCCCCACAGCGTGACCTCGGCGCCGCACTGCGCGGCGGGCACGGGCGTGAGGTCCACGGCCAGCATGTCCATGGAAACGCGCCCAAGCGTGCGCGTGCGCACGCCCTCCACCAGCACCGGCGTGCCCGTGCCGGCGTGGCGCGGGTAGCCGTCGGCATAGCCGCAAGCGACGATGCCTATGCGCATGGGCTGCTCGGCGGTGAAGGTGCTGCCATAGCCCACGGTGTCGCCGCCCTGCAGGTGCTGCACGGCAATCAGTTGCGAGCGCAGCGTCATGGTGGGCTGCAGGTCCCAGTGGGCGATGTCGTGCTCGGGGTAATCCGGCGCGCTGCCGTAGGTCATGATCCCCGGGCGCACCCAGTCGGCGCGCACCTGCGGGTCGTCCCCGGCCAGGCGCAGCGCCGCGGCGCTGTTGCTCAGGGAACGCTCGCCCTGCAGGTCGGCCGTCGCCTCCAGGAAGCATTTCAACTGGTGCTCGATGCCGCGCGGGCCATCGGCATCGGCGAAGTGGGTCATGAAGGAAATCTCGTCCACCTGCGGCAGCGCGTTGAGCCGCACCCAGGCCGACCGGAAGGCTTGAGGCGTGAAGCCCAGGCGGTTCATGCCGCTGTTGAGCTTCAGGAAGACGCGGTGCGGCAGCTGCGTCTTGTGCGCGGCCAGCCAGTCGATCTGCGCCTCGCGGTGCACCACGTGCCACAGGTCCAGGCGCGAGCACAGCTCCAGGTCGCGCGGTTCGAAGCAGCCTTCGAGCAGCAGGATGGGCCCGCGCCAGTCCAGCGCGCGCAGCCGCTTGGCCTCCTCCAGGTCCAGCAGCGCGAAGCCGTCGGCGCCGCGAAAGGCCTGGAAGACGTTCTCTATGCCGTGGCCATAGGCGTTGGCCTTGACCACCGCCCACACCCGCGCGTCCGGCGCGGCGGCGCGTGCGCGCGCCAGGTTGTGCGTGAGGGCGGCGGTGTGGATCAGGGCTTGGATGGGACGCGGCATGGCGGTTGTAGCGGGTACGGCGGGGCAGGGCGCTGCAAAGTGAGGAGCAATTCTGCCTTTGCAGCGCAAGCCGCTTTCACCATGCGGGAGCCGGGAATACCGCGTGCTATAACCCCGCGCTCCACGGCCTAGGCAACCCCCTAAGAATTCCCTGGCGCACCGAGATGCCGGCCTGGCCGGTGCCCGGCTGCTGCCCGCTGCGCATGAAAAAAGGCTTTTACACGATCATGTCAGCGCAGTTTTTCAGCTCGCTGGCTGACAACGCGCTGTTCGTCGCGGCGGTCGAACTGCTCAAGACCTCGGGGGCTGCCGAATGGCAGCGGGCGGCGCTGGTGCCGATGTTTGCCCTGTTCTACGTGGTGCTGGCGCCCTTCGTGGGCGCTTTTGCCGACGCGGTGCCCAAGGGCAAGGTCATGTTCGTTTCCAACAGCATCAAGGTGGTGGGCTGCCTGATGATGCTGTTCGGCACGCACCCGCTGGCGGCCTACGCCATCGTGGGCCTGGGTGCGGCGGCCTACTCGCCGGCCAAGTACGGCATCCTCACCGAGCTGCTGCCGCCCTCGCAACTGGTCAAGGCCAACGGCTGGATAGAGGGCCTCACCATCGGTTCCATCATCCTGGGCGTGCTCCTGGGCGGGCAGCTCGTTGGGCCCAAGGTGGGCCAGGCGCTGCTTGGGCTGGACTTTCCGCTGATAGACACGGGCGTGGACACGCCGCCGGAAGCGGCCATCGCGTCCATGATCCTGCTGTACGTCGCCGCGGCTCTGTTCAACCTGCGCATCCCGCGCACCGAGGCGCCGCTGCAGCCGCTGGAACTGGGCCTGCCCGGCCTGGTGCGCGACTTCTCGCACTGCAATGCGCGGCTGTGGGCCGACAAGCTGGGCCAGATCTCGCTGGCCACCACCACGCTGTTCTGGGGCGTGTCGGGCAACCTGCGCTACATCGTCCTGGCCTGGGCCGCGGCGGCGCTGGGATACGGCACCACGCAGGCCTCGGCGCTGGTGGGCGTGGTGGCCATAGGCACGGCGGTGGGGGCCATCGTCGCCTCGCTGGCTATGAAGCTCGACCGCGCCACCGGCGTCATCCCGCTGGGCGTGGTGATGGGGCTGCTCGTGATCGGCATGAACTTCATCACCGACGTGTGGATCGCGGCGCCCTTCCTGATCCTGCTCGGCGGCATCGGCGGCTACCTGGTGGTGCCCATGAACGCGCTGCTGCAGCACCGCGGCCACAACCTCATGGGCGCGGGCCGCTCCATCGCCGTGCAGAACTTCAACGAGCAGGCCTGCATCCTCGGCTTGGGCGCCTTCTACACGGGCATGACCAAGCTGGGCCTGTCGGCCTTCGGCGCCATCACCATCTTCGGCATCGTGGTGGCGGGCATCATGGCCCTCATCGGCCGCTGGCACCTGCGCAACTGCGTGCGCCACCGCGACGAGGTCGAGCGGCTGCTCGCCATCGCGCGCACCGACCGGCATTGAGCCGCGCGCTGCACGGCGGCGCCGCCCCCCGGGCCCTGCTGCCCGCGCTGGCGCTGACCTTCAATGCCTTCGTCTGGGGCCTGTCCTGGTGGCCGTTCCGGCTGCTGCACGCGCAGGGCCTGCACCCGCTGTGGTCCACGGCGCTGATCTACCTGCTGGCGCTGGCGCTGCTGGTGGCCGCCCGCCCGCGTGCGCTGCTGCAATTGGCGCGCACGCCGGCGCTGTGGGTGCTGGTGCTGGCCGCGGGCACGACCAACGCCTCATTCAATTGGGCCGCCGCCACGGGCGACGTGGTGCGCGTGGTGCTGCTCTTCTACTTGATGCCGCTGTGGGCCCTGCTGCTTGGGCGCGTGCTGCTGCATGAAAAGCTCAACGCCGCCGCGGGCGTGCGCATGGCGCTGGCGCTGGCGGGCGCGGGCACCGTGCTGTGGCCTGAAGGAGGCGGGCTGCCGCTGCCGCGCAACCTGCCGGAGGCGCTGGGCGTGTTGGGCGGCTTCAGCTTCGCCCTGAACAACGTGATGCTGCGCCGCCAGGCGCACCAGAGCCCGGCCGCGCGCGGCATGGCCATGTTCATGGGCGGCGCGGTGGTGGCCGGGGCGCTGGCGGCGCTGCTCACCGCCGCGGGCCGGGTGCCGGCGCCGGCGGTGCTGCCGCTGCCCTGGGCGCTGGGGGCGATGGCGTTCGCCGGCTGCTTCATCCTGGCCAACCTGGCGCTGCAGTACGGCGCCACGCGGCTGCCGGCGCAGGTGACGGCGGTGATCATGCTCAGCGAGCTGCTGTTCGCCTCGCTGTCGGCCTTCGCGTTGGGCGCGGGCGACTTCACGGGGCGGCTGCTGCTCGGCGGCGTGCTCATCGTCTCGGCCGTGGTGCTGGCCACGCGGCGCGGGCACTGACGCTTCACCCCTGGCGGCGCGGCGCCCCGGCGCTACGATCCTCGTCCCCCGTGCAGGACGAACGTGCGCCATGAACCACAACAACGGCAGCCTCTACACCTTCGAAACCCATGGCATAGACGGCCGGCCCGTGTCGCTGATGGAGTACCGCGACCGCGTGCTGCTCATCGTCAACACCGCCAGCCGCTGCGGCTTCACGCCGCAGCTCGCCGGGCTGGAGGCGCTGTGGGCGCGCTACCGCGCCCGCGGCCTGGTGGTGCTGGGTTTTCCGTGCAACCAGTTCGGCGGCCAGGAGCCGGGCACCGAGCAGCAGATCCTGGATTTCTGCAGCACGCGCTACGGCGTGAGCTTTCCGCTCATGAGCAAGGTGGAGGTCAACGGCGCGCACGCTCACCCGCTGTGGAAATGGCTGTGCGCGCAGGCGCCGGGGCTGCTGGGCAGCAAGGCCGTCAAGTGGAACTTCACCAAGTTCCTGGTCGGCCGCGACGGCCACGTCATCCGCCGCTACGGCCCCGCCGAGGCGCCGCAGAAGCTCGAAGCGGACATCGAGAAGGCGCTGGGCTGAAGGCGGGGGCCGGCCTGCGGCGCCCCTATCATCCCGGGTCCTTCGGAGTCAGCCCCATGTTCCAGCACCTCGAGCCCTACGCGGGCGATCCCATCCTGGGCCTCAACGAGCAGTTCCAGACCGATCCCCGGCCCAACAAGGTCAACCTCTCCATCGGCATCTACTTCGACGATGCCGGCCGCATCCCCGTGCTGGAGAGCGTGCACCGCGCCGAAGCGCAACTCCTGGCCGAGAACGCGGCCAAGTCCTACCTGCCCATCGAAGGCTCCGCCGCCTGCCGCGCCGCGGTGCAGAAGCTGCTGTTCGGCGCCGGCCACGAGGCCGTCACGGGCCAGCGCATCGCCACGCTGCAGACCGTGGGCTCCAGCGGCGGCCTCAAGGTGGGCGCCGATTTCTTGAAGCGCTGGTTCCCCGGCGTGGGCGTGTGGGTCAGCGACCCGACCTGGGACAACCACCGCGCCATGTTCGAAGGTGCCGGCCTGCCCGTGCACACCTACCCCTACTACGACGCGGCCACCGGCGGCCTGAAGTTCGACGCCATGCTGGCCGCGCTGCGCGAGGTGCCCGCAGGCTCCGTGGTGCTGCTGCACGCCTGCTGCCACAACCCCACCGGCGTGGACCTCACGCGCGAGCAGTGGCTGCAGCTCATCCCCGTGCTCAAGGACGGCAAGCTGCTGCCCTACCTGGACCTGGCCTACCAGGGCTACGGCGACGGCATTGACGAAGACGCCTTCGCCATCCGCGCCCTGGCCGACGCGGGCCTGCGCTTCTTCGTGGCGAACTCGTTCTCCAAGAGCATGAGCCTCTACGGCGAGCGCGCCGGTGCGCTCAGCGTGGTCTGCGCCGACGCGGCCGAGGCCGACCTGGTGCTGGGCCAGCTCAAGGCGACCGTGCGCCGCAACTACTCCAGCCCGCCCATCCACGCCGGCCTGGTGGTGGCCAGGGTGCTGAACGACCCTGCGCTGCGCGCCCAGTGGGAGGGCGAAGTGGCCGCTATGCGCGAGCGCATCGCCGCCATGCGCCGCAGCCTGCACGGCGTGCTCAGCGCCAAGCTGCCGGGCCGCAACTTCGACTACTTCCTGACCCAGCGCGGCATGTTCAGCTACACCGGCCTCAGCGCCGAGCAGGTGGACCGCCTGCGCGAGGAACACGCCGTCTACCTCGTGCGCTCCGGCCGCATGTGCGTCGCCGGCCTGAACACGGGCAACGTCCAGGCCGTGGCCGACGCCATGGCGGCCGTGCTGGCCTGATCCCTAGGCAGCCTGCCGGGCCGCGGCACCCGCCACGGCCCGGCCGATCTCTCGCGAGAGCTTTTCGACGCCTGCGCCCAACGGGTGCAGGTGGTCGAAGTCCCCGAAATCCGCTTCGCCGAACAGCGGCGAATCAAAGAAATTCAAGACCTGCGCGGCCGGTTCCCCGTTCAAGTCCTGCATGGTCTTGAATATGGATTCAAACAAGTCGCCGGCATCGCGGCCCAGCGCCATTCTGTAATCCGGCCTGGCGGGCGACAGGGCCATATGAATCCGGTGGCCCCGCTCCTGGCTTGTTTTCAAGATCTCCGCCAGGTAGGGCAATCCGCCTTGCCGCCGGTTGTATTTCAAATGCTCGTGGGCGCGCTTGCCTGCTCCATATTCGGCGGGCAGTAAATCCTTTTCGAATGCCGGCAAAAACCCGCTTTCGCCTTTCAACAAGAAATTTGCATCGCCCGCCTGCCCGTGCACCGCGTCGGCAATGGCCGCCAGCGGCCCGGGCTCGTAGTGCCGTCCAAGTTGGAACACCTCGTTGAGCAGCGGCGCCAGGGGCGCCTGCGAGGGCGACTTCTCCAGCACGAAGCCGGGCGAGAACACCGAGCAGAACACGACGACGTCCTGCAATTGCGGGCACCGCGGCGCCCATTGCGCGTACATCAGCAGGGAATATTGAAAATCCTGGGATCGCGAGCAGAGGTTGAACGAACCGGGGCAAAAGGCGGGATTGAAGGCGTAATCCCCATGCGAGGAGCCCAGCACCAGCGTTTTCAATCCGCCGGCCTCCTGCATGAGCCTGTTGCGTTTGGACTGCAGGTATTGAAGCTGCTGCGCGCGCAGTTGTTGCGCAGCCTCGTCCTCGTCGTAGGTCATGCCGGCTCCCTGACTGTTTTGTCGAATTTGCGGGTACAGCCTTGAAACTCAAAAACTACTCGGTCAGCGACTCCATCAGCCGCTGGCGCAGCCAGCGCTGGGCGGGGTCACCGTCCTGGCGCATGTGCCACAGCATTTCCACCTGCACGCTGCCCAGGGTGAGCGGGATGGGCTGCACGGCCAGTTCCTCCTGGTAGCCGGTGGCGGGCAGGAAGTGGCGGGGCAGGACCGTCAGCAGGTCCGAGCGCGTCACGACCAGCCCGGCGGTGAAGAACTGGTTGACCGTCAGGACGATGCGGCGCTGGCGGCCCAGCGCGGAGAGCGCCTCGTCCACCAGGCCGTAGGGGCGCCCTGAAAAGCTCACCAGCAGGTGGTGGGCGGCGCAGAAGTCGTCCAGCGTCAGCGGGCCCTGCGCCAGCGGGTGGCCGCGGCGCATGACGCAGACGTAGTCCGTTTCGTACAGCCGCGCGTGGCGCAGCGCGGCATCCGGCCCCTCGGACTGCAGCACCGGGATCACCCAGGGGAAGTGGCCGATGGCCAGGTCCACGTCGCCGCGCTCCACCAGCGGGCGCGGGTCGCGCGTGGTCAGCGGCAGGAAGCGCAGGTTGGCCAGCGCCTGCTCCTTTTCGATCACCTCCACCAGCACGGGGGCCAGCAGCGCCGCGGTGGCGTCGGCCAGGGCGACGCGGAAGTTCACCACGTCCGAGCGCGGATCGAAGGCTTCCGGCGCCAGCGCCTGGCGCAGCGAGGCCAGCGCGGCGCGCACCTGCGGCCACAGCGTCTGCGCGTGCGGCGTGGGCTGCATGCCGCGCGCGGTGCGGGTGAACAAGTCCTCGCCGACGGCCTGGTGCAGGCGCTTGAGCGCGTGGCTGAGCGCCGGCTGCGTCATGGACAGCGCCGTGGCCGCGCGGGTGAGGCTGCCTTCGGCCATCACGGCATCGAAGACGCGCAACAGGTTGAGGTCCAGCGTTCGGAAGTTCATGCCGGGCATGTTATGCGGTTGACTAATACCTGGCTTGCCCAGTCTTCAATTGTGTAAATTGGGGGTAAACCCTAGTATTCAGTCCATCGAAGGAATCGATGTTTTCTGAAGAGGGATCACCATGACTGCCATCACTGTTTCCGCTTTCCGCCGCACGGCTCCGCGCGGTGCCGTGGTTGCCGCTGAGATCTTTGCCCGCGTGTGGAACGGTCTGCGCGTGATGTTCGCGCCGGCTCCGCGCACCCATGAGCAGGAAGTGGCCGACGTCCGCGCCCTGGCCCATGCCCTGCGCAACGAGGACCCGCGCCTGTCCACCGAGCTGATGTGCGCCGCCGACCGCTACGAGCGGCACTACGTGGGCTGAGGCTTCAACGGCTGTGACGGTTGCCCATGAAGGCGGCCGTTGCGTTTGAAACTCGTCGCGATTGAAACGACTGCGGGCCCGTGAGGGCCCGTTGGCTTTTGGGGCGGCCTTTTTTGCGCCTCACACCAGCGGCGCCTGCAGCCCCTCCGCCTCGAACATGCGCTGCACCGCCGGGCGCTCCAGCAGCCGCTGCAGGTAGGGGCCCAGGTGCGGGTAGTCGCGGGCCGGGCGGTCGAAGTGGCGGGTCCAGCGGCAGAGCATGAGGGCGTAGGCGTCGGCTGCGCCGTAGTCGGCGCCCAGCAGCCACGGGCCGCCGCTGGCGGCCACCTGCTCGTCCAGGCGCTGCAGCATCACGGCGATGTGCTCTTCGGCCTGCGCACGCACCTGCGAGGCGGCCGCCGCGTCGCCGCTGTCCACCATGCGCTCCGGGTAGAACCAGTGCATCAGCATGGCCTGCAGCGTGTTGCTCAGCCAGAACATCCATTGGTACAGGCGCGCGCGCTGCGGCGTGCCCGCGGGCGGCGCCAGGCGCGCATCCGGGAACTTGTCGGCCAGGTACAGGCAGATGGCCGCCGCCTCGTAGAGCACTAGGTCGCCGTCCACCAGCACCGGGATGCGCCCGTTGGGGTTGAGCCGGAGGTACTCGGGGGACTGGTGCTCGCCGCGGTCGCGGTCCACGAACTTCAGCTCGAAGGGGGCGCCTATGTCCTGCAGCAGCAGGTGTGGCGCCATGCTGGCGTTGCTGGGGTGGAAGTAGAGCTGCATGGCGATGGCGCGGCGGGGCCGCTCGGTAAATCAAGGACTCCAGGCGGCCCTCAGGCCGGCGGGGCGGGCGGGCGCCCGGCACCGTGGGCGCGGGCTTGGCGCCTGCCCGCGGATTGTGCCCAGGCGCGCGGCTAGGATGGCCGCACCGCAGGAATGCCAAGAAGGAGAACCGCCGATGCCCAATCGCCGTGAATGTCTGGTGGCCCTGGGGGTCCTGGCCGCGCTGCCGGCCTGGGCCGCCGCGCCGCCCGCGCCCATCAGCGTGCCGCCGCTGCCGCTGGCCGAGCGGCGGCTGGCCAACGGGCTGCAGGTGCTGACGCTGCCGGACCGCAACACGGCCACGGTCAGCGTGCAGGTCTGGTACCACGTCGGCGGCAAGGACGACCCCGCGGGCCGCTCCGGCTTCGCCCACCTCTTCGAGCACATGATGTTCAAGGGCTCGCGCCACATGGGCGCGGCCACCTTCGACCGCCTCACCGAGGACGTGGGCGGCAACAACAACGCCTTCACCGCCGAGGACGTCACCGCCTACCACTCCACCGTGCCTTCCAACCACCTGGAGCGCATCCTGTGGGCCGAGGCCGAGCGCATGGGCTCGCTGGTGGTGGACCAGGCCAACTTCGACAGCGAGCGCGCCGTGGTGCAGGAGGAGTACCGCCAGCGCGTGCTCGCCGGCCCCTACGGGCGCCTGTTCAACGCGCTGCCCGCCTACGGCTACATCGCGCACCCGTACAAGCGCCCCGTCATCGGCAGCATCGAAGACCTCAACGCCGCGACGCTGGAGGACGTGCGCGCCTTCCACGCCACCTACTACCGCCCGGACAACGCCACGCTCATCGTCTCCGGCGACTTCGACCCCGCGCAGGCCGCCGCCTGGATAGACCGCTACTTCGGCCCGCTGAAAAAACCCGACACCCCCATCCCGCGCGTGACCGTGCGGGAGCCGCGGCGCGAGGAGAACAGCCGCGCGCAGGTGTTCGGCCCAACCGTGCCGCTGCCCGCCGTGGCGCTGATCTGGCAGGGCCCGCGCGCCGACAGCCGCGACGCCGCGGCGCTGAACGTGGCCTCGGCGCTGCTGTCCGCCGGCGAGTCCTCGCGGCTCAACGAGGCGCTGGTGTACCGCGACCAGTCGGCGCAGGCCGCCGGCTTCAGCGCCGACCTCAATGCCGACGCCGGGCTGCTCATGGCCTACGCCATCGCCGCGGGCGGGCACTCCACGGCGCAACTGGAGCAGGCGCTGCTGCGCGAGATCGAGCGCCTGGCGCAGCGCCGCATTGCCGATGCCGAGCTGGAGAAGGTGCGCACCCAGGTGCTCACCGGCGAGCTGGCCGAGCGCCAGACCCCGCACGGCCGCGCCCAAAGCGTGGGCTGGGCGGTGATCCAGCGGGGCGACCCGCGCGCCGCCGACCGCGAGCTGGCCGAGCTGCAGGCCGTGCGCGCCGCCGACGTGCAGCGCGTGCTCAAGACCTATGTGCTGCAGCGTCCGCGCGTGACGCTGGACTACACGGAGAAGAAGGCGTGAAGGAAGGCTCGATGACCCGCACCCCCCGACTCCTGCCCCTGGCCGCCGCCGCGCTGCTGGGTGCCGCGCTGACCTCGCTCCAGGCCGCCACGCCGGGCGTGGACGAGCCGCCCGCGGCGCAGCCGCCGCGCCCCATCGTGCTGCCGCCCATGCCGGAGCAGCGCCTGGAGAACGGCCTGCGCGTGATCGTGGCGCCGCGGCCGGGCATTCCGCTGGTGAGCGCGCGGCTGCTGGTGCGCGCCGGCCCCGAGACCGACCCGGCGGGCCTGGCGGGCCTGTCCTCCATGGCCGCCACGCTCATGTCCAAGGGGGCCGTGCGCAAGGGCCGCCCCGTGGACGCCACCACGCTGGCGCAGCAGGCCGAGGCCCTGGGCGGCTCGCTGGACACGGGCAGCTCCTGGCGCTCCACGACGGTGGCCATGACCGTGACCACGCCCAAGCTGGACGAGGCGCTGTCGCTCATCGCCGACGTGGCGCGCCGGCCGACCCTGGCCAAGGACGAGCTGGAGCGCGCCCGCACCCAGGCGCTGGATTCGCTGCGCGTGGCGCTCTCCAGCCCCGGCACCGTGGCCGGCCTGGCCGCGCGGCGCGCCTACTGGGGCGACTCGCCCTACGGCGTCTCCGCCACGCCCGCCTCGCTGCAGAAGATCTCCACCGCCGACATCCAGCGCTTCCACGCCGCGCAGTTCCGCCCCGACCAGGCCGCGCTGGTGCTGGCCGGCGACGTGACCGAGGCGCAGGCGATGCAGCTCGCCCGCCGCCACTTCGGCGACTGGCGCGCGCCCAAGACGCCCCTGGCGCCGCTGGTGGCCGCGCAGCCGCAGGCGCAGGGCGACGCCACCGTGCTGGTGGACATGCCCGGCGCCGGGCAGAGCAGCGTGGTGGTGGTGGCGCCCTTCGTGGCGCTGGACAAGGAAGACCGCATCACGCGCCGCATCGGCCAGTCCGCCAACGTGCTGCTGGGCGGCGGCTATTCCGCGCGGCTGAACCAGGAGGTGCGCATCAAGCGCGGCCTGAGCTACGGCGCCGGCAGCGAGGCCGAGGCCCACCCGGGCGGCGGCATGTGGAGCGCCAGCGCGCAGACGCAGAACAGCACCGCCGGCCAGGTGCTGCAGGTCATGCGCGACGAGGTGGCGCGCCTGGGCCGCGAGGCCCCGGGCGCCGAGGAGCTGGAGGCGCGCAAGGCCACGCTGATCGGCGGCTTCTCGCGCCGTCTGGAGACGGTGGGGGGCCTGGCCGCGACGATTTCCGGCCAGGTGGCGCAGGACAGGCCGCTGGCCGAGCTGCGCGGCTTCGTCGAGGAGATCACCGCCGTGACGCCGCAGCAGGTGCAGGGCTTCGCGCAGAAGTACTGGCCGGCGCAGGCGCTGCGCGGCGTGATTGCGGGCGACCTGAAGGCGGCGGGCGACCTGTCGTCCGTGGGCGCCGCGCGGCGCCTGACGGTGCAGCAGGTGGCCGGCACGTCCGCCGTACCGCCGGCCTCGCCGGTGGCCGCACCTGCGTCCGAGCCGGCATCGTCGCCCGTGCCCTCGGCCACCGAGCCCTCGCCCGCGACGCCCGCCACGACGCAGGCGCCACGCTGAATCTTCACCCCTGATCCGCTGACCTTCGTTTTCCGATTCGCCGTTTTCACTCACCGCTCAAAGCACAGAGGAGCCCGCCGATGAAGCCCATTGCCGTCATGACCACCGTGGCCAACGCGGAAGACGCGCGCCGCATCGCCCGCGCACTGGTCGAGCGCCGCCTGGTGGCCTGCGCGCAGATATCGAAGATCGAAAGCGTTTATCTCTGGGAAAACAAGCTGCAGGAGGAAGGCGAATACCGCCTGATGCTCAAGACCGTCGCTTCCCGGTATTCGGCCGTGGAGGAGGCGATACGCGAACTGCACCCGTACACGCT
The DNA here is from genome assembly GCF_034427735.1 of Azohydromonas lata. NCBI lineage: Bacteria > Pseudomonadati > Pseudomonadota > Betaproteobacteria > Burkholderiales > Sphaerotilaceae > Azohydromonas > Azohydromonas lata. Next base: position 13,958 of record NZ_JAXOJX010000073.1, on the reverse strand, counting down.
GCCGGCGATCTATGCGCTGGCGCTGGAAAGGGTGCATGGGCCCTATGCGGATTGGGTGGGGGAATATAGCGGGGGTTAACCCATGGCCGCCGGCCGGGAAGTCCGGCCGGCTTGGTTGGCGTACTGATTCAAATTAACCAGTTTCCATGCCCGCTGCCGCGGGCATTTTGGTTTTCAGGCCTGATTTTCTACCGCCATCAACGACTCCACCACCCCATCCAATTTCTCCAGCCAGGGCACGGACCTTTGCCCGTCCATGCGCGAGCGCGCCGCGGCCAGGGCTGATTTCACGTCGCCTGCAAAATCCTGCTTTTCATCCGGCAGCGGCCGCATGTTGCCGTCAAAATGCATGAAGCTGGGCGAGTTGAAATCCAGCATCTGCTCGTCGGTCAATATCCCCGCTTTCTGCAATTGCCGGCCCAGCTCCTGGCGCTCGTGGTAGGAAATGTCGTGCAGGTCATAGCGGCTCAGTATCTCGGCCGCCTTGCTCGCCTTGCCGATGTCGTACACCGTGCCGGGATCGTCCGCTGCCGCCGCCGTGGCGGCATGGACTGCCGGGTGCGCCTCATGCACCGCCGAATAACCCGTTACCGCCTTCAGGGCAAAAATACCGTTCATACGCTCCTCCTATGTCCCGTGCGTCGGGATGCTTGATTCACATCATCATTTCATCAAAATGCTTTGAACAAATGGGCATAAAGCCGGCTCGCCGCCAGTTTTTCCGAGCGGCCACGCAGGCTCAAATGGATTTTTCCGGATTCATCGCGCACGGCCGTCTTGATGCAGCGCGCCTGCACGATGGTGCCACGGTGAATTTGCCAGAATTGCTCGGAGTCCAATTGCGGCAACAATTCCTTGAGCGGCATGCGAATCAAATGCTCCGCCTCGGCCGTGATCACGCGAACATATTTGTCGGCCGCCTCGAAATAAATCACGTCCTGCACCGGTACGAAATGCACGGCGCTGCCGCTGCCGCCGGCCTGGATCACCTGCAGGCGCGGCGGCGGGGACGCGGCGGGCTTTTCAGGGCCGGCCTGCGCCAGCAGGCCGCGCAACTGGGCCAGCGTGTCGTCCAGCGCCCGCGCGGGTGCCGCCGCGCCCAAGCGGGCCGCCAGGGTCTCGCGCAAGCGCGCCACGCAGCGCGCCAGGCGCGCGCGCTCCACGGGCTTCAACAGGTAGTCCACGGCGGCGTGCTCGAAAGCCTGCAAGGCGTACTCGTCGTGCGCCGTGACGAACACCAGCAGCGGGAAGGGCTCATGCCCTTCCGGCCAGTCCTCGGCCAGCGCCTGCGCCACCTCCAGCCCCGTGAGGCCGGGCATGCGTATGTCCAGGAAGCACAGTGCGGGCCGCAGCGCCAAGGCCTTGCCAAGCGCCTGCACCCCGTCGCCCACGGTGGCGACGATGTCCAGCGCCGGCCACTCGCGGCGCAGCGCCGACTGCAGCGCCTGCGCCAGCAGCGGCTCGTCTTCGGCAATCAGCGCGGTGGCGACGGGCGTCTCAGCCATGGCTCGTGCTCCCTTCGTTCTGCTCCTGTCCCAAGGCGGCCAAGGCCGGCCAGGGCAGCCGGATCTGGGCCAGCGTGCCCCCTTCATCGTCATTTGCCGGGGCCACGTTGAGGGCCGCGCGCTCGCCAAACAGCGTGTGCAGCCGCTCGCGCACCTGCTGCAGGCCAAAGCCCGTGCCGGCGGTGGCGGGCGAGGCCTCGCGCAGGCCCACGCCGGTGTCGCGCACGCACAGCAGCAAGTCGCCGCCTTCTCGGCGCGCCTGCACCTCCAGCCGCCCCGCGCCCACCTGGGGCTCCAGGCCGTGGCGGATGGCGTTCTCCACCAGCGGCTGCAGCAGCAGCGGCGGCACGGGGCAGCCGCGCAGCTCATTGGGCAGGTCCAGTTGCACGCTCAAGCGCTCGCCCATGCGCAAGCCCATGAGGGCCAGGTAGTCGGCCAGCCGCTCGAACTCGGCCGACAGCGCGTGGGCGGTCTGCGCCCACGAGGCCGTGAGCGTGGCGCGCAGGAAGGCGATCAGCCGGTCCAGCATGGCCTGCGCGCGCGGCGCGTCCAGCTCTATGAGCACGCGCAGGTTGGCCAGGGTGTTGAACAGCATGTGCGGCTCCAGTTGCGACTGCAGCAGCGCCAGCCGCGCCAGCGTGGCGTCGCGCTCCAGCGCGGCCTGCTGCGCGCGGTGGAATTCCAGTTGGCCGCGCGCGTAGAAGAAGAGGCTGCCCATGACCCCGAACAGGAGGCCGACGGCGACGTAGCCGGCCAAGCGCTGAGGATGGGCCGTCCACAGCGCCCAAGTGCTGCGTCCAGCCCAAGCGTCGCCCACCGTCGTGCCCAGCACGAAGCCGCCCACGATGCCGGCCACCGCCAGCGCCACGCCCCGCGGGCCATGCGGCCAGCCCGTGCGCGGGTCCGGCTGGAGCAGCAGCCGGCCGAAGTCGATGAACAGCCAGATGGACAAGCCAATGGCCTGCGCATAGACCATCTGCTCCCCGAGCGGCTTGCCCGCGGGCAGCGCCAGCGCCACGGCAATGGCGCTGTTGAACAGCAGCAGCAGCGCGAAGTGGCGCAGGACCATGCCCGGCGTGAGGCGCGCCTGCACCGGCGTGGCGCCGGGGGCGGCGGCGGGCGGGTTGGACACGTCGGACATGGGCGATTGCGTGGTTGCCAAGCGGTAATGGCCAGGGGCGCCTTCAAGCGTGGCTTGAAAGTCCGGGGCTGTAGGGCTCCATGAAGCCTTCATTGTCAGAACGCCAGCGTCGCTGCCAGGTAACTCACCTGCCGCACCGGCAACTGCGCCAGCACGGCCCCGTCCGGTCCGCCACTGCGCCGCAGCCCGCCCTCGAAGCGCCAGCGGTCGCCCTGCCAGCCCAGCGCGGCGGTGAGGCTGCGGCCGCGGTCCCTGGGCGTCGCCAACAGCTCCAGTACCGGTTCCCAGGCTTCATGCTTCCAGGTCAGGCGCAACAGCAGGTTGTCGCGGCGCAAGCTCGTGGCGGACGTCCAGGGCGTGGCCTGCCAGGCGAGGTTGCCGGCCACGGCCGGGCGCAGCGGCCCGGGCAGCGCGGCGGACGCGCCCAGCGCCGACAGCGCCGCGTTGCGCGCCGCCCAGGCGCTCCAGGCCGTGTCCGGCGGCGCCGTGCCGTCGTGCCAGAGCTCGGCCAGCAGGCTCAGCTGTTCGGCGTTGGTCCAGGTCGCGCCCACCAGCCATTGGGAGGCCGCGCCCAGCGTGGCCTCGCGCCAGGGGTTGGCGCTGCCCAGGCCGCCGCCTTGCGGCCCGGCGGCCAGGCCGTCGTGCCTGTGCATCCAGCGCGCCGAGGCGTGCAGCTCGACGGCCTCGCCGGCCACCCAGGCCACGGACGCGCCCACGCTGCCCTGGGTGCGCGCCCCCCAGCGGGCGAAGCCGTACCCGTCGGCCGCGCCCTCGCGGCGGTAGGCGCGCAGGGCCAGGGCGCTCTCGGCGCCGCGGCGGCTGTCCTCGGCGCGGGCGTGGAGCTGCTGCGGGTTGGCCCACACCAGCGTCCAGGCACCGTCGGCCGTGAACTGCTCGGCCTGCAGCAGCGGCCGGCCCTCGGGGCGCAGCGGCAGCAGCAGGCGGCGCGGCTCCTGGGCCACCACGTCGTTGGGCCGGAAGCCGTAGCCCACGTCCCAGGCAACGACCTTCTTGCCCGCGCTCCAGGCCGCGCCTTCGCCCAGCAGGGGGGCGTCGCCGCCGGTGAAGAGCTCGTTGACGCGGGCGTCGTGGCCGTGGGTTGTGCCTTCGAAGCGCTCCTGGCGCCAGTAAAGGTCGGCGCCGAAGTACGCCGTCTGTGTGCGCAGGCCGGCCTCCAGCGCCAGGCTGCCGCGCGGGGTGGGCGCCGTGCCGGGCGCGAGCCGGTGGGCCTGGGCCAGCGGGCCGCGGGCGTTCTCCAGCGGCTGCTCGGCATGGGCGCGCAGCTCGCCGTTCCAGTCGGGGGCCGCGTGCGCGGCGAGGGGGAGCAGGAGAAGCAGCGGCAGCAAGGCGAGTAGCAGGGACGTGGGTTTCATGGTGCTGGCTTGATGCGGGGACTACGGCGGTGGCGCGGGCATCGCGCTGTCCGGGGCCGTTGGCTTTCGTTGGCATCCCGAGAGTCAAGGCGTTTCGCCCTCTCACTCGTCATTCCCGCGGAGGCGGGAATCCAGGCGGCCCCCAAGCTGGCCGTCAGCTCATGGGCCTGCGTCACAAGGTCCAAAACCGCGCTTTTCCTGCGTTGCTCCTTCGCTCTGGCGTGGGACCGCCTGGATTCCCGCCTTCGCGGGAATGACGAAGTGGGGGGCGGGGCGCCAGTGCCACAGGGCTGGCAGGGCGAACGCACGTCCCCTCTCCATCCCTTCTTCTCGCCCTCACTCCACCCCCGGATTGCGAGCCAGGAACATCGGGTTCAGCCAGGCCTCCGGCACCCGCTTGGGACGGCGCGAGAGGTAGCGCACGTGCGTCTGCCGGCCGTGGCTGAGCTCGTCGGTGAGCACCATTTCCGCCACCTGCGTGGGCGCGTCGGCACGGTCCATCACGAAGCGCGCCCGCTTGGCCAGCTTGTCCGACTGCACGTACAGCTCCGCGCGCAGCGGCTCGCTGCGCGCCTTGCCCAGCCACAGCTCCATGCGCTGGTAGCTCACGCCCGGCCGCACGGCCTGGAGCTGCAGGTGGCGGCAGGGCGCGCCGTCGCACTGCTCCTCGCCCACCAGCGTGCCGGCGTAGTCCTGCGCCCAGCTCAGTGTGGCGATGTCGCCGGTGGAGGCGGCGCCCAACAGCTTTTGCAGCGGCGTGATGCGCAGCGGGCGCTGGCTGCCGGGCATGAGCAGCCAGAAGTCGTCGCCCAGCATCAGCACCCGCTGCCCGGCCTCGGCCGGCGAGCGCATGAGCACCAGCGAGCGGTGCCCGGCCTGGACGAACACCGTGTAGAGCCGCTCCTTCTCCACGCCGCCGTCGGCCCCCAGCACCTGCACGCGGGTCTCGACCTGCACGTCCTCGTCGGCCAGGCGCCAGCGGTCGGCCGCGCGCAGCAGCGCGGCGGGGTCGTCCGCGGCGCGGGCGGGGGAGCAGCCGGCGCCGGCCGCGGCGGCCAGCGCGGCGAGGAGGAATCGCTTCATGGCGGCGCTGCGTTCAGACATGGGCCAGCGCCTGCACCACCGGCTGGCGCACCGTGCGCCGCGCCACCAGCGCCGCGGCCAGCGTGCTGAGCTTGGCCATGGCGAAGACCACGCCCGCGACCAGGGCCGGCTCCAGCGCGATCTGCAGCGGGTAGCCCACGCTGCGCCCGGGCGGCGGGGGCATCTGCACCGGGAACACCAGCAGCCCCACCGACACGGCCGCCGCCAGCGCCGCGCCCAGCAGCGCCCCGGTGGTGCCCAGCAGCAGCCCTTCCAGCGCCAGCGAGCGCAGCAGTTGCCGCGGCAGCGTGCCCAGGGCGCGCAGGGTACCGATCTCGCGGGTGCGCTCCACCACCGCCATGGCCATGGCGCTGGCCACGACGAAGACCACGATCACCGAGATCACCAGCCCCATCACGCCGAAGATGCGGTTGTAGAGGGCGCGCACGCTCTTGTAGAAGACGGCGCGCTCCTGCCAGGTCTGCACCTTCAGCCCGGGATGCGCCGCCTGCAGCCGCGCCTGCGCGGCTTCGGTGGACTCCATGCGGTCCAGGAACACGCCCAGCGTGGAGACGCGCTGCGTGTCCAGCAGCCGCTGCGCGGTGGCGACGTCGGTGTAGACCAGGCGCTGGTCCAGCTCCGGCACGCCGGTGGCGAAGGTGCCGGCCACCTCCACGTCCAGCGCGTTGAGCACGCCCTGCGTGGTGGTGGACAGCAGCGTGAGGCCGCTGCCCGGCTGTGCCTTGAGCTTGCGCGCCAGGGCCTCGCCCAGCATCACGGCGCCGCGGTCGCGCTGGGTGAGCACGCGGCCGGCGGTGACGGCGAGGAAAGGGCCCTTGATCGCCAGCTCGTCGTCCGGGCTGATGCCCACGGCCATCATCACCGTGGACTTCTCGCCGTTGCTGACCAGCCCCGTGAGCTCCACGCGCGGCAGCACGTGGCGCACGGCGGGGTCGGCCAGCAGGGCCTGGCGCAGGGCATCGGCGCCCTCCAGGCCGTGCTGCAGCGGGACGTCCTCGTCCTGCGCGAGCTGCGCGGGCGTGGCGACCACGAGGTGGCCGCTGTCGCGCGCCGCGGCCTGTGCCAGCGACTCGTAGGTGTAGCGCGCGAAGCCGCCGGCCAGCAGCAGCGCGGCCGTGCCCAGCGCGGCGATGGCCACCGTCACCAGCGAGCGGCGGCGGTTGCGCAGGGTGTTGAGGGCGGCGAACTTCAGCCAGGCCAGCCCGCTCATGCGGCGCTCCTTTCGGCCTGGGGGGTGGTGGTTTCGGCCTCGATGCGCCCGTCCCGCAGGCGGATGACGCGGTCGCAGCGGCGGGTGAGGCGGTCGTCGTGGGTGGCGATGAGGCAGGCCGCGCCCTGGGCGCGGCACAGCGAGCGCATGAGGGTGAGCACGGTGTCGGCGCTGTGCGAGTCGAGGCTGGCCGTGGGCTCGTCGGCGATGACCAGGGCCGGCCGCTTCACCAGCGCCCGCGCCACGGCCACGCGCTGGCGCTGGCCGCCGGAGAGGGCGTCGGGGCGGTGGCCGGCATGCTCGGCCAGGCCCACCTGGGCCAGCGCCTCGGCCACGCGGCGCCGGCGCTGGTCGGCGCCCACGCCGGCCAGGAACAGCGGGTAGTCCACGTTCTCGGCCGCCGTCATCACGGGCACGAGGTTGAAGCCCTGGAAGATGAACCCGAGCGCGTCGCGGCGCAGCAGCGTGGCGCGGGTTTCGTCGAGGTCGTGCACCGGCTGGCCGCGCAGGGCGATGTGGCCGGTGTCGGGGCGGTCCATGAGGCCGCAGAGGTTGAGCAGCGTGCTCTTGCCGCTGCCGGAGGGGCCGACCAGGGCGAGCATCTCGCCGGCGCGCACATCCAGGTCCACGCCGCGCAGGGCCGGGACGACGTGGCGGCCCAGCCGGTAGGTCTTGTGAAGGCCGCGCAGCGCCATCACGGGCGCGGCGGCTTGCGGGGGAGCGGCAGAAGATGAGGGCACGGTGGTCCGGGTGGCGTCGATGCGATGGACCGCAGGCTAGGCAGGAGGCGGGGGCGGCGCAGCAGGGGTGCGACGAAGCGCAGGCGCGGTGGCGCCAAACGCGATCTGGGCAGCGCCAGCGGCGCCGCGCATGGCAGATGGCCTGCCCGGCGGACATGACCTTGGACAGCTTGCCGAGGTGGTGGCCTCGGGTGAGATTCGATATTCGTCCTCGTGGACGGTTATGGGGAAAATGCCATGAAGTTCGCATTCATCGCCGTACCGACCTTTTTATTGACGGGGTGCAGTTTGTTTACTCCGCCCATTGCGAAGCCCATCATTGAGGATCATGCGCAAAATCAAGTGAATACCTTTGCGATCCAGCCTTCCAGGCGCATGTTGATCGTGAAAAATAGTGTCAACCACCAGAGGGATTTTCCAAGCGAAAAACTTGATAATGGTTTGCTGCCTGACAAGGCGATTTTGATTTGTGCCGAAGCCTCGCCCGACGTATCGGACGACATATTGGCCAGCCTGGCTGCCGCGGCGTCAGCGAAAGGGCCCTCGGCCGGTGAGGCCAAAGCAGCGGAGGCGGGTGCCTCCCTGGCGCAGGCGCTGGCCACCACGGGGCAATCGCTGTTCAAGCGCTCGCAGGCCCTTCAGCTCTACAGGGACGCGGCCTACCACCTTTGCCAGGCCAAGCTCAACGGATTCCTCAAGGACGAGGAATTCAATAATCGCCTGGATATTGCATTGAAAAATGCGGTGCAGTTGCTGCAGTTTGAAATACCCTGGCTGTATGCCAGCCAGGCCGTGGCCTCCGTCAACGCAGGTGACGCCAAGGAGAATGTGAAAAAGAACATCACGGTCGACAAGGATGGAAAAATCACCATCAAGGCCGTCGGCCTGGATGCCACGCTGGAGCCGCCAAAGCCTCCGCGGCCTGGAACAGATAATCCGCCCAGCCAGTGACTGCTTATTGCAGCGCCTGGGTGCCGTGGCGTGAAGAGGCTGAAACCTGTGCATGGGAGAATTGGCAGGCGCTGATGCCGGCCCAATGGCATTGCCGTTTGTGAAAAACCTGCTTGCCATGAAATCCATCTATCTTGCCGGCCCCGACGTCTTCTTCCCCGACGCCGCCGCGCGCTACGAGCGCCTGCGCGCCCTGTGCGCCGCCCACGGCCTGCGCGGCGTGGCGCCGGTGGACGGCGATGCCATGCCGGCCGGGCTGGACAAAGCGGCGCAGGCCGAGTGGATCTACCAGGGGAACATGAGGCGCCTGCGCGATTGCGACGCCGTGCTCGCCAACGCCATGGCGTTTCGCAACCCGGTGGAGCCCGACTCGGGCACGGTGTTCGAGATCGGCGCCGCGGTGGCGCTGGGCAAGCCGGTGGCGCTGTACGACGCCGAGCTGAATGAAACGCTCGCCCAGCGCGTGGTGGCCGCCTTCGGCCGCGGCAACGAACCGGCGCCGGGGATGGCATTCGATGCCACCTACGGCTTCCTGATCGAGGACTTCGAGCAGCCGCTGAACCTCATGCTCGCGCGCTCGTGCGCCTGCCATGCGAGCGCGGAGGAGGCGGTTGCGGCGCTGGCGCGGCGGCTGGGGGTGTGAGCGCGCGGGCTGGCCGGGTATGACGGACGAGGGTGCGAAGCGCCCTTGCCACAGGGCTGACGAGAAGGAATCACCTTCCCCGGACAGCCGAGCGCTTTCACGCCCATGACCAGCGCCAACCGCATGAACAACGCGCCTTCCCTTCTCCTCGCCCTGGCCATCGCCGCCGTCTGGTTGCCCCCGCTGCGCCTGGGCGCCCGCCTGAAACTGCCCCTGTCACTGCCCCTGGCCGCGGCGGCGCTGGCGGCCGGCGCGCAGGCCGGGCTGCTGGATGTGCGGGCCCTGGGCGCCGCGGCGCTGCTTGCCGTGCTGGCGGCCGCCTCGCGGGCCGTGCATCGGCCCATGCCGCGCCGCGTGCTGGCCGGTTCGGCCTTGGCACTGGCCTTCGCCCTGGGCCTGCACCTCGTGCCCGGCTTCAGCCCCATCGTGGTCGTGGACGGCGTGCAGGTCAGCCCAAACGCGGCGCCCCTGCGTTTCACCGTGAGCCTGGACGCGGGCCTGGCCGCTCTGGTGATCGCGCTGTGTTTCTGCCGCCGCTGCCGCACCCCCGCCCAGGCCGGCGAGACGCTGCGCCGCGCCGCGCCCGTGGCGCTGGGCACGGCGGCGCTGGTGCTGGGCCTGGCTTGGGCGGCCGGCGTCGTGCGGCCGGACGTGAAATGGCCCGCCTTCGCCGCCGCGTGGCTCTTGAAAATGCTGCTGTGGACCTGCGTGCTGGAGGAGGGCTTCTTTCGCGGCGTGGTCCAGGAGCGGCTGGCGGCTTGGGCACCCATCGCCCGCCGCCCGGCGCTCGCGGCGCTGCCGGTGATCGTGGCGGCCGGCCTCTTCGGCGCGGCCCACGGGCCCGGCGGCGCGGGCTACGCCGCGCTGGCCACCCTGGCCGGCCTGGGCTACGGGTGGGCCTACGCGCGCACGCGGCGCCTGGAGGCGGCCATCGCCGCGCACTTCACCCTCAACGCGGCGCACTTCATCGGCTTCACCTACCCGATGCTGCAGCGCTGAGCCGGCGCCGCGGCGGACTGCAGCGCCTCATGTCTGCACCTGCTTGAAACGCAGGCCCGCGACCTCGAAGCCCGGGCGGCCCTCCACCTCGCAGCGGCGCACCACCTCGCCCATGCCGGCCAGCGGGCCGGGCGTGCGGGCCTCGGTCTCGGACAGCGGCTGCACCACGCCCACCGTCTGCGCATCGCCGTAGCGCGCGGGCAGCTTGACGCGGGCCAGCAGCAGCCCGTCTTCCTCGAACACGTCCACCTGCTCCACCAGCGCGGCCTCGCCCGGCTGCAGCAGCGGCACGTAGCGGCCGGCCACGCCCGTCCAGCGCGGCGCATCGGCCGGCGGCGGCGCCAGGCGCTCGCCCAGCAGCAACTCCTTGCCCTCGGTGCGTACCACCAGCACGTCGCGTCCGCCGACGTGGCGGCGCTGCAGGGCCAGCTTGTCCAGGTCGGCGAGGTTCAAGGGGATCAGCCCAAGCAGCGCGTAGCGCGGGTGCAGCCAGCCCTGGGCGTCGGCGCGCAGCTGGAAGCGCTGGCCCAGGGCCTGGGCCAACAGCCGCGAGCCGTCGGGGCGCACCTGCACCAGGCCCACTTCCGTCGTGTAGCGGCCGGCGTAGGCGGCCAATTCCTGGCCGGACAGCGGCACCTCGGCCGGCGCGGCGGTGGCCGAAGCGCCGGCCTCCTGGCGCAGCCCGGTCTTGGCCTGCAGCGCCAGGCGCAGCGCCCGGTGCGCCAGCTCGCGCAGCAGCTTGGTGGCGCGCGCGTCGTTGGAGGCCACGGCCACGCCCAGGCGGTAGCGCGGCAGGGTGGCCACGTAGGCGCGGTGGTAGAGCGTGGCGCCCGCGTGGTGCGCCAGCGGGCCGGCGTGCGGCGGCAGGTCGGGGGCGTCGTCCAGCATCCAGCCCAGGCCGGTGCGCTGGCTGGGCAGCGCCTCGGCGCCGCCGGCGAGCTGCGGGCGCAGCATCTCGCGCACCCAGGCCGCGGGCAGCACCTGGGCGTCGCCCGCGCGGCCCTCGGCGAAGACCATGGAAAGGAAGCGCGCCAGGTCCAGCACGCTGGCGTTCAGGCCGCCCGCGGGCACGTCGCGCAAGCCGGTTTCGTGCGCGAGGCCCGCCTTGTCGTGGGCCGCCGCCATGTCCGGCGCGTCGGCGGGGTGCACGGCAAAGCCGGCCTGCGCCATGCCCAGCGGTTGAAGCAGGCTGCGCTGCAGGTGCACCTCGAAGGGCACGCCGGCCAGTCGCTGCACGGCCGCGCCCAGCACCGTGAGGCCGACGTTGGAGTAGCTCATCAGCAGGCCGGGCGGGCAGATCAGCTCCGCGTCGCGCAGCCGCCGCACCATGGCGTCGAAGGGCTGCGGCTGGTCCATGAACATGCCGCCCAACACGTCGCGCGGCAGCCCGGCGCGGTGCGTCATCAGCAGCCGCGCGGTGATGGGCGCCGCGCCGAAGCGCGAGCGGATGCCGAATTCCGGCAGCACGGCCTGAATCGGCGCATCCAGGTCCAGTTTTCCTTGGGCGGCAAATTGCAGCGCCGCGGCGACGGTGAAGAGTTTGGATATGGAGCCGGCCCGATATTGGGTCTGAGGTTTGGCCGGAATATTGTTTTCCTTGTCCGCCCAGCCGCTGGCGAAATACCACGGCAATTGCTGGTCGTCCACCAGGGCGATGCTCAGGCCCGTGACGCCCGCCTTGCGCATGCGGCGTTCCACGTCCTCGCGCAGGAAATCGCCCAGCGCGTCAGGCGTTTGCAGCGCCTGGGGCGCGTCGGTGTCCGTTGGCAGGGCGTCGTCGCAGCCGGCCACCAGCGGCATTGCGGCGGCGGCGCACAGGAATTTCAGGGTATTTCGGCGCTTGATGGAGGTCATTTTCTTCCCGGCTTTTCTTATTGCCGGCGCGAGTATGCCCAGGTGGACCTTTGGCAAAGCCAAAGGTGAGCGTGCCTAAAATTTTGGGCATGCATGTATTGATCGTTGAAGACGACGTCGATTTGGGCCAGGCCCTGCTGTCCGCGCTGCGGCAGGAGGGCATTTCCGGCGTCTGGGTGCGCAACTGCCGCGATGCCGGGCTGCACCTGGAGGCCATGGAAAGCGGCGCGCAGTCCTTGGCCGACTGCCTGCTGCTGGACGTGTGCCTGGGGGACGGCAACGGGCTGGCGCTGCTGCGCCGCTGGCGCGCGCGCGAGCTGCGCTTGCCGGTGGTGGTGATCAGCGCCCGCGCCGCGCTGGAGGACCGCCTGGCCGGCCTGGACGGCGGCGCGGACGACTACCTGGTGAAACCTTTCGCGATGGCCGAGCTGGTGTCGCGGCTGCACGCGGTGACGCGCCGCAGCGCGCTGCAGGCCAGCGAGTTGTGGAGCCTGGGGGCGCTGCGCATCGCCCCGCGCTCGCACGAGGCCTGGCTGGACGGCGTGCCGCTGGACCTCTCGCCGCGCGAGTTCCGGCTGCTGGTGGAGCTGGCGCGCAACCCGGGCGCCCTCGTGTCCAAGAGCCTGCTGGGCCAGCGCCTGGAGCCCCTGGGCGAGCCGCTGGACGGCGCCACGGTGGAAGTGCACCTCTCCAACCTGCGCCGCAAGGTGGGCGCTGCGCGCATACGCACCGTGCGCGGCGTGGGCTACCAGTGGCTGCCATGAAGCCGACTGCTGCCATGAGGGTTTGGCTGCAGCCCTCGCTGGCGCGGCGCCTGGTGCTGGCGCTGCTGGTGGCCTTTGGCCTGGCGTGGTGCGCGCTCATGGTGGAGAGCTACCTGAATTTCCGGCGCGAGGTGAGCGACCTGCACGGGCTGGCGGCCGTGGCCCAGGTGCTGGCCGAGACGCTGCCCGCGGGCGACGAGCGCACGGCCGTGGCCATCGTCCAGGCCAGTGAAAGCCAGTTCAACGCGCACCGCCGCCGCGCTCCCGTGCCGGACCCGCGCGACATGCTGTTCCGCCTGGACGATCTACAAGGCCACACCGCCCACGCCTCGCCGCTGCTGCAAGGCGAACCCGCGCCCGGCGGGCCGGGCCATGCCACGGTGCGCGTGGCCGGGCGCGACTACTGGAGCGCCGTGCACGAGGCGCGGGGCTGGCGGGTGCAGGTGCTCACGCCGGCCATAGACGACCTGGCGATGGTCCCCTTCTTCAACGCCGAGCTGCTGCGGCCGATGCTGATCGCCTTTCCCTTCGTCCTGCTGCCGGCCTGGCTGGCGGTGCGGCGGGGCTTGAGGCCCCTGCGCGAGTTGAGCCATGCCGTGCAGGCGCGCGCGCCGGACGACTTTTCTCCCCTGGCGCTGCGCCTGCGCTATGCCGAGCTGCAGCCGCTGGAGGCCGCCTTCGACGCGCTGCTGGAGCGCGCCCGCCTGGGGCTGCAGCGCGAGAAGGGCTTCGTGCAGGACGCGGCGCACGAGCTGCGCACGCCGCTGGCGGTGGTGGCGGCACAGGCGCACCGGCTGGCGCATGCCGGCGCGGACGAGCGGCCGGCGGCGCAGCACGCGCTGGAGCGCGCGGTGGCGCGGGCCTCGCACCTCGTGCAGCAGTTGCTGACGCTGGCGGCGCTGGACGGCAGCGGCGCCGGGCAGGCGCGGGCGGTGGACCTGGTGGAGGAGGCGCGGGCCATCCTCATTGCCGTGGCGCCGCGGGCAGGCGAGCGGGGCATAGAGGTGAGCTTCGAGTCCCCTGATCAACTCCCGGCCCGGCTGGACATGGCCGCCTTCCACTCGGTGCTGGAGAACCTGCTCAACAACGCCTGCGCCTACTGCCCGCCGGGCTCGCGCGTGGTGGTGGCGCTGCAGGGCGAGGGCGGCCGATTGCGGCTGACGGTGGCCGACGACGGGCCGGGCATCGCGCCGCCGGAGCGGCAGCGGGTGTTCGAGCGTTTCTATCGCGGCGCGGGCACGGCGGCGTCCGGGGCCGGGCTGGGGCTGTCCATCGTCCGCCAGGCGCTGGACCGGCTGCACGGCCACATCGCCCTGGGGCCCGGGCTGGACGGCGCGGGCGTGGGTTTCACGGTGGAGCTGCCCTGGCAGGCCGGGGCAGCGGAGGCCGGCGCCCGCGCCGATGGCGCCACCGCCGCCGCGGTGGCCGGGCCGTCCGCCGCCTGAGCCATGGGGCGGGCTTTGCGGCCTGTGGTGGCGGCCGGCTCCTGGGCCGACCGGCTGTTGCTGCGCTGGCTGCCAGGGCTGCTGGCCGTGGCGTTGCACCTGGGGCTGGTCGCCCTGTGGCCCGGCCCCGGCCGGCCGGGGCCCGCGCCGCAGGCCGCGAGGGCCGGCCCGGTGATGCAGGTGGTGCAACTGTGGCCGTTGGAAGCCGCCGCCCCCGCGCGGCCGGAGG
>NZ_JAXOJX010000072.1:0-33337 GCF_034427735.1 Azohydromonas lata | reverse complement strand
ACCTCTCGTGTCGCGCCTCGCGCGACAGCGACCTCATGTCCATTGCCTTCATCACCGCGGTAATCATGACGCGGCAAGATTTCAAGAACATTACTGCCGGCTCAATAACTCCTGCAATATCGGATTCAGGCCACCATGGGGTCCACGCAATGAATGAGGTGTGTGCTGTCGATGCTGGTCTCGACCTTTCCCCCGTTTCCTCAGTCGAGCGTCACGTTGGCGTCCTTGACGATCTGGGCCCACCTCGGCAGTTCGCTCTTGATCATTGATCCGAACTGCTCGGGACTGGTCTTGTAGGGTTCGGCCCCCACGCTGGCCAGCTTCTCGCGAACATCTGCCGAGTCCAGTACCCTGGCGACGTCAGTCTGCAACTGCGCGATGATGGCCTTGGGCGTGCCAGCTGGTGCAAAGAGGCCATACCAGGGCGTGTAGCCCAGCCCCTTGACCGTCTCTCCAACGGTCGGTACGTCAGGCAGTGCGGAGATGCGCTTCTCGTTGACCACACCCAACACCTTGAGTTTTCCGCCCTTGATGAAGGGTAGCGACGAAGGCAAGCTCTGCACTGACACTTGCACTTGGCCCCCTACGAGGTCCGTCACCGCAGCCGACGCCCCCTTGTAGGGCACGTGCATCATTTCGATGCCCGCCGCCTTGCTCAACATCTCACCGAACAAGTGATTAATCGTGCCGTTGCCAGCCGAGGCAATGGCGATCTTTCCTGGCTGAGCCTTGGCAGCAGCGATCAGATCGCTAACGGTCTTGGGCGCGAACTGGTTGTTCGCGACCAGGACATAGCCCGAGGTGGCCACAGTCGCGATCGACTCGAAGTCCTTGAGGGGATTGAAGCCTGGTTGCTTGTAGAGAGATGGATTGATGACGTACGTACTGTCGGCAGTTAGCAGCAATGTGTAGCCATCTGGCTTTGACCTTGCGACGGATGCGGTACCGATGTTGCCGCCGGCGCCAGGCCGGTTGTCAACGATGAACTGCTGGCCGGTGGTCTCACTGAGCTTTTGTGCCACGATCCGCGCAATTGCATCGTTGGCTCCGCCTGCGGCCTGCGGTACCAAGACAGTGACTGATTTGGTCGGGTACTTGTCAGCGGCTATGACAGGAGCGGCCAGGACGGACAGCAAGGCTAGCGTCAAGGCGGTACGCTGGTTGGAATTCATGAACGTCTCCTGTGTGTGTGGTTGAGGTTTAGGCGAGCATCCCGGGTATCAGACGCCCGTTGCGCAGCAGGTCGCCGCTGACCGGTGGCTCGTTCTCGATGACCTTGGCGAAGCAGTCGGCCAGTGTCTTGCCGGCAAAGGGGCCGGCGATCGGCTGGCCCATCTCGATTACTTTCAGGCCCTGCAGGGCTTGGAGATGCAGCATGGTGTCCTCCGAGGCTGTTTCAATCGACACTGGCATGGCAGTCCTTGACCATGCGTGCCCACTCCGGCAAGTCGTTGCGGAACATCGCCGCAAACTGCTTGGTCGTTGGCTTGGAGGGCTCACATCCGAGCTCGAGCTTCACGGGTTGTCTCCTGTGGGGTAGCGGACGAAAACGTTCAGGGAAAGAGCCAGGGCTCGGTCAAACGTCGCGAGGCCTCGTAGGCGCGGATGCGATCGGTGCGCTGCAGCGTCAGCGCGATGTCGTCCAGGCCATGCAGCAGCCGGTGCTTGCGCCCCGGGTCGATCGTGAATGGAATCGGCGCACCACCGGCTGGCGTCACGGTCTGTGACGGCAAATCGATGTGCAGTTGCAGCCCGGGAGTTGCGTCAACCAGCCGGAACAGCCGGTCCACAACATCGGCCTCAAGCACGATTGGCAACATGCCATTCTTGAAGCAGTTGCCGTGAAAAATGTCGGCAAAACTCGGCGCGATCAGCGCCCGGATGCCGAAGTCGCGCAGCGCCCACGGTGCATGCTCGCGGCTCGAACCGCAGCCGAAGTTTTCGCGCGTCAGCAGAATTTGCGCGCCGGCATAGCGTGGTTGGTTCAGCGGGAAGTCGGGGTTGCGCGGCCTCTTCGACACGTCTTGACCGGGCTCGCCGTGGTCAAGGTAGCGCCATTCGTCGAACAGGTTGTCGCCGAAGCCGGTACGGCGGATCGACTTCATGAACTGCTTCGGAATGATGGCATCGGTGTCAACGTTCGCACGGTCAAGAGCCACGACCAGTGCGGTGAGTTCGGTGAACGGTTGCATCAGGGGGCCTCGCTTGCAATGTCGATGAAGTGGCCGGTGATCGCGGCAGCTGCCGCCATCACCGGACTGACCAGGTGGCTGCGCCCGCCCGGCCCCTGGCGGCCCTCGAAATTGCGGTTCGACGTCGACGCGCAGCGCTCGCCCGGGCCGAGCCGGTCGTCGTTCATGCCAAGGCACATCGAGCAGCCCGCCTCGCGCCATTCAAAGCCGGCGGCAATAAAGATCCGGTTCAGCCCTTCGGCCTCGGCCTGCGCCTTCACGAGACCGGAGCCCGGCACGACCAGCGCCTGCCGGATGGTCGGCGCGATGTGGCGGCCGTCGACGATCGCGGCCGCGGCGCGCAGGTCCTCGATCCGCGCGTTCGTGCACGAGCCGATGAATACCTTGTCGGGCCGGATTTCGGCGATCGGCGTGCCAGCTTCGAGCCCCATGTACTCCAGGGCCCGGACCATGCCGGCGCGGCGCACCGGATCGACCTCAAGCGACGGATCCGGCACGCAGCCGTCGGCCGGCACGACCATCTCGGGCGACGTGCCCCAGGTGACCATCGGTCGCAGCGTCGCGGCGTCAATTGTCAGCGTACGCTCGAAGCGCGCCCCCGGATCGCTGTGCAGCGTGCGCCAGTACCCGACCGCCGCATCCCACTGCGCGCCATGCGGCGCGAAAGGCCGATCGCGCAGGTAGTCGATCGTCTTGTCGTCGGCGGCGATCAGGCCGACGCGAGCGCCCGCCTCGATCGCCATGTTGCAGACGGTCATCCGACCTTCCATCGACAACGCGCGGATCGCGTTACCGGCGAATTCGATTGCGCAGCCGGTGGCGCCGGCAGTACCGATGCGGCCGATGATCGCCAGGATCAGGTCCTTCGCCGTGACGCCGGTGGGCAGTTCGCCGTCGACCTGGATCAGCATCGGCTGCATCCGGCGCATCGCCAGGCATTGGGTGGCCAGCACATGCTCGACATCGGAGGTGCCAACTCCAAAGGCCAGTGCTGCGAACGCGCCATGCGTGCTGGTATGCGAATCGCCAGCGACGACAGTCATCCCGGGCAGCGTCGCACCCTGCTCAGGACCGACAACGTGGATGATGCCTTGGCGCCGACTGCTGATGCCGAACTCGGTGATGCCGAACTCGCGGCAGTTGATGTCGAGTTGCCGCACCTGCATGCGTGACAGAGGGTCGGCGATGCTGTCGACGCTTGCGCGCTCGGCCAGCCTGGTGGGCACGTTGTGATCAACTGATGCCAGCACCGTCTCGCGCCGCCACGGCTGGCGGCCTGCGAGACGCAGCCCTTCGAAGGCCTGCGGGCTCGTCACCTCGTAGACGAGATGGCGATCGATGTACAGCAGAGTTTCGCCATCCTCCGTCTCGTCGATAACGTGGCGCTGCCACAGCTTGTCGAACAAGGTGCGGGGCTGGCTGCTGTGTGGTTGCAAGGTCATACATGTCTCCTTGGTCGAGTTCAGCGGACACGCACGAGGGCGCATCGATGAAGGGCTCCGCTACCGGCAAGGCGGCGAACGCCGTTCGGGTCGCAGGCTTGTTTTGACGCTCCGACGCAGGATGTCGTGGTTGAACGACCAGGCCCTACGCTTCACAGAAAGACGTCCAGCGCAAGGGCGAGCGCCCGCCGCTCTCGTTGCCGGCCAGTCATGAGGGCGCTGGCCTTGACTCCGACTATGCACTCGGCGCGCAGCAGCGCGCGGCGCTTGGCGGCCATGCCCGGCAGGTTGAAACACAACGGCATGCGTTGCTGCGCATGCAGCGCTGCATCAATCGGCCTGGATTCCGGTGCTCTTCACCACCTGTTGCCAGCGGACCAGCTCGGCTTGGGTAAAGCTGGTGAACTGCTGTGGTGCCATGTAGTCGGCCGACGCACCCTGTTCAGCTGCCTTTTGTTTGAACTCTGGCGATGCAAGTACCTTGCTGATTGCGGCGCTGAGCTTGTCGATGATCGGCTGTGGGGTCTTGGCAGGTGCAAACACGCCAAACCAGGAGGTGGCATCCAGCTTGGGCATGCCGGCCTCGGCAGTCGTGGGAACGTTGGGCAGCGAGGTCACCCTTGTCTTGCCTGTCACAGCCAAGGCCCGCAGTTTTCCAGACTGGATGAACGGCATGTACGGTGGCGGCGTACCGAAGGTCAGGTCAACTTGTCCGCCAAGCAGATCCTGCAAGGCCGGTCCCGTGCCCTTGTAGGGGACATGGGTCAACTGAATCCCGGCTTGCTGTTCCAGCATGGCGCCGGTCACGTGCTGCAGCGAGCCGTTGCCCGATGAAGCATAGGTCACCTTGCCCGGGTTCTTCTTTGCATAGGCCACGAGCTCGGCCAGTGTCTTCACGGGTAGCCCTTCGCGCACAACGATTACCTGCGGCGCGCTCAACACGTTGGCCACGGGCTGGAAGTCCTTGGCATCCCACTGCGCAGGCTGCTTGCTCACGTGTGGCGTGATCACGTGGTACCCGGAGTACTGCATCAGCAGCGTATAGCCGTCGGCCGGCGCGCGCTTGACCGCTTGCGCCGCAATGCCTCCGCTTGCACCTCCGCGGTTGTCGACGACGATCGACTGGCCCAGAGCCTTGCCCAAAGGCTCGGCCAGCATTCGACCGGCGATATCGGTCGTGCCGCCCGGGGACGTGGGAACGAGGAGCGTGATGGGCTTCGACGGATACGAGGCATCTTGCGCAAGGGCTGGGCTCAGGCCTGCAACACATCCCAGACCAGCGAGCAAACAGACAGCGCGACGTGAAACGGTTCGGAATGCGACTTTCATGCTTGTCTCCTTTGAAATTTCGCTTCGTGAGTCAGCGCGCCAGCGCCCGTTGTCGAATGGCGTCGAAGTCGGCTGGCCGAGCATGTAAGTCGAGTCGACGACCCGCCTTGACAATCTGGCTGGGGACGTCATGGCCGATCAGCGCAGGCAGCCTCTTTGAAGACTCGATCAGCTGCGCCAGGTCCACACCGGTGTCGTAGCCCATCGACTCCAACGCATGCACGATTTCCTCGCTGCATACGTTGCCGCTTGCTCCTGGCGCGTATGGGCAGCCTCCGATGCCGCCCAGCGAGGCGTCGAAGCGGTCCGCTCCGGCGTCAATGGCTGCCAACACGTTGGCCAGACCCATGCCACGCGTGTTGTGGAAATGCAGGGTCAGCTCGGTACCAGGCCATCGCTCGCGAAACATCTGCGTCAACGTCGCTGCCTGCCCTGGGTGCGCCATGCCGGTCGTATCGCACAGCGTCACGCCATTGGCACCGAGCTCGTCAACGAAGCGGGCACACCAGTCAAGCACCACGGCATCGGGCACATCGCCTTCCATCGGGCAGCCAAACGCGCATGACAGAGAGACGTTCACGGCGACCTTTTCCTGCCGGGCCACCGCGGTCACGTCAGACAGCGCCGTGAATGACTGCTGCTGAGTCATTCTCAGGTTGGACAGGTTGTGGCTTTCACTGGCCGACATCACCAGGTTGAACTCGCCGGCTCGTGCATCGATTGCCCGCTCAGCACCGCGGACGTTGGGCACCAGCGCGCTGTAAACCACGCCGAGTACGCGCTCAATCTCGCGCAGCACCTGCTCGGCATCGCGCAGCGCCGGAATGGCCTTGGGCGACACGAAAGCCGTGACCTCGATCTTGGCCATGCCGGCATGCGACAGCGCATTGACCAATGCAATCTTTTCCTCGGTGGGCACAAAGGCCTGCTCGGCCTGCAGTCCATCGCGAGTCCCAACTTCCTGCATGTAAATGCGTCGATTGGTACCGCTCCAAACATTGTGGGATTTCATGCAATCACCTTCCTTTCACGCAAAGCCTGGATCTGTTCTTCGCTCAAGCCAACGTCGCGCAGCACTGCGTCCGTGTCGTCACCAAGCCTTGGCGCTGGCGTTCTCAGGCTCCCGGGCGTACCGAGCAGCTTGGGCACCACGCCGGGCACTTCGATATCGAAGCCATCACGCGTGCGCTGCGTGAGAATCATGTCGCGCGCACGGTAGTGCGGGTCCTCGGCGATGTCTTTGGCGGTGTAGACCTTGCCCACCGGCACGCGCGCGCCGTTGAGCACCTCCATCACCTCGGCCACGGTGCGCGTATGCGTCCAAGCCTCGATGGCGGCGTCGATCTCGTCCACGCGTTTCACGCGCCCGGCGTTGTCGGCCAGCGCCGGGTCGTTGCCCAGGTCGTCGCGATCGATGACCGACATCAAGCGCTTGAAGATGCTGTCGCCGTTGCCCGCCACCAGCACGTAGCCGTCGCTGCACCGGTAGGCGTTGGACGGGGCGATCCCGGGCAGCGCGCTGCCGGCGGCCTCGCGCACCGCGCCGAAAGCGCTGTACTCGGGAATGAGGCTTTCCATCACGTTGAACACCGCCTCGTGCAGCGCCACGTCGATGACCTGGCCCTTACCGCCATGCGCCTGGCGGTGGTAGAGCGCCATGAGGATGCCGATGGTGCCGTGCAGCGCCGCCAGCGTGTCGCCGATGGAGATGCCGCAGCGCACCGGCACGCGGCTCGGCTCGCCGGTGAGGTGGCGCAAGCCCCCCATGGCCTCGCCAATGGAGCCGAAGCCCGGCAGGTCGCGGTACGGGCCGGTCTGCCCGTAGCCGGAGATGCGCAGCATGATGAGGCTGGGATTGAGTTCGCTCAGTGCCTCGTACGACATGCCCCAGCCTTCGAGGGTGCCCGGTCGAAAGTTCTCGATCAGAACGTCCGCCTCAGCAATGAGCCGACGTGCGATCTCCTGCCCTTCCTTGCTGCGCAGGTCCAGTGCAATGGAGCGCTTGTTGCGCGACTGGACCTGCCACCATGCGGAAGTGCCATCCTTGATGAGACGCCAATTGCGTAGCGGGTCGCCGCTGCCCGGTGCCTCGATCTTGATCACCTCGGCACCGAACTCCGCCAGCGTCTTGCCGGCAAACGGGCCGGCAATGAGCTGCCCCATCTCGATCACGCGCACGCCGTCCAATGCGCCTTGCGTTCTCGTCTCGGATTCGCTGCTGTCCATGCTGCTTCCTTTCGGTATGTCTGCGTGGTCCATCAAACAACCGGCGACGTGCACGCCTGTCACAGGCACCTGGATGCCTTGCTGATGAAAACCAGGGAACCTCGTTGGTGAGGCAATTTCCTGCACGTAAGCCGCATGCGGCATCTTTCCAGATGCTCGCGCAACCTGTTATGGCGCTGTATCGATGTCTGGCATCGTCCATTTCCTTCCGATGCGAACTGTGTCCCTGGATCGATGCTGCAGAAAGCCTCCTGCAGCGCATGGGGCATTGTCAAAGGCCTAGGCCGCGCAGGGAATGACACAGAGGCGGCGCTAGCTTTCGTGGGTGGCGAAAGCGAATGAGGGTTGTCCCTTGCCTTGTTCGCGCCGTACGTCAACCACTGCCGACGAGGTGGTCGATGAAGACCCGCACGTGACGCGGCAGCGCGCTCACGTCACGAATGCCTATCAGCAACGTACGGTCCGACCACGGCTCGTCCAACGTAATTTGACGCAGATTCATCGCGCGCAGCATGGGTCGCACGGATGCTTCGGGCAATACAGCGATCCCCATGCCGGCAGCCACCATCTGACACATAGCATCGAAGCTGCGAACCTGAATGCGGTTCTTGAGCTTGCGCCCGAGGACTTCGGTTTCAGCCTGCAGCCGCCTGGCCAGCGATGTTGCGTTCGACAGCGTCACAAAGTCGAACTCGATGGCTTTTTCGAAGCGGACTGCACGGCTTGATGCGAGTGGGTGCCCTTGAGGCACGACGAGTACCAGACGATCGTGGTGATAATTCAGCACCTGCAAGCCCAAGGTCGGAGTGCGCTCCGCGAAGATGCCGACGTCTGCGCGGCCATCGAGCACCGCAAGAACCACATCCTGGCTGTCCCCTTCTTCGAGCTCGATGCGAATGCCGGAATTGGCCTGGACGAATTCCGATACTTCCCGGGGCAAAAATTGCGTCACAGCCGACGTGTTGGCCCACAGGCGGACAACGCCGGTGAGGCCGCAAGCGTAGTCCGACAGGTCAGCGGCCATCTGGTCGACGGCGCTCAGAATGATCTGCGCATGGCGCTGCAATGCCTGACCGGCCGGCGTCAGCGTCACGCCGCGCGAATGGCGATCGAACAATGGCGTACCCATGGCATGTTCGAGATCAGTGAGACGCTTGCTCGCTGCGCCGACCGCCAGCGCTGCCACTGCCGCGCCCTTGCTAATACTGCCGGACCTCGCCACAAGGCTGAATAGGGACAGCGAGACGAGGTCAACGCGGTGGAGGTTCATGCAGGCCTCTGAAATGTCGTGTTCATGAGCTGCCGTAAACAGCCCGAAGTGCGCAGGTGTCCGTGGCAAGGCAAGCGAAGTCATGTCGGCCTAAAAAAGGCCACCGCGCCTGCGCGTTGCGGCTCGGGCAACGGCTTGGAACAACGCTTGCGCATCGGACTGTTCACCAATGAACTTGCGCAGGTCCAGCAGCGCGTTCACATCGACGCCTGTTTCCACACCTATCATGTTGAACAGGGTGGCCACGTCTTCGAGAGGAACGTTCCCAACGACGCCAGCGCTCACAGCGCTGCCGCCGATCCCGCCCAGGGATGCATCGAACCTGGTGACGCCAGCCTCGACGGCGGCCATCACGTTGCCAAGACGGTTGTCCGGAGCACGGTGCAGGTGCGCGCCAAGCATCACGTGCTGCGGCAACAGTGCCCGTGTGCGTTGGAACAAGTCGTACACCGCGTTGGGAGTTGCGACCCCGAACGAGTCCCCCAACGAGATGCCATCGGTACCCGCGTCAACAACTGACTCCACAATTTGCAGCACTGCCGCAGGGTCAACGTCACCCTGCAGGGCGCAGCCAAACGCCGTACTGATGACCGCCTCAATACAGCATGAAGAGCGCACCGCTTCACACTCGGCTCGAACGAGACGCAGTTGCTCGACCAGCTCTGCGCTGGTTCTGCCGACATTGGCGCGGCTATGCATTTCGCTGGCCGAGATGGGAAGGGTCAACACATCGGCGCCTGCTGCAATGGCGGACCTCGCACCGTCCATGTCGTGGACCACCACTGATACCTTCAAACCCGCAATAGTCTTTGCAAAGGCAACCACTTCGGCGGTATCAGCCATCTGCGGGAACTCCGTAGGCGACACGAACGCGCCGACTTCAATCTCGCGCAGCCCAGCAGCATGCGCCAACAAGATCCAGTCGCACTTCAACCCGGTAGGCAGTGCTTGCCGCAGGGACTGCAGCGCATCACGAAGGCCAACCTCGCGGATCTCGATCTTTTCAGGCAGCAGTCTTGGCGTTGCGTCAGCGCGGGCATGCTTCACGATGGCTCCTTGTTCGACGGTGGTCTCGCTGTGATTCTGTGAATCGATGCTGTGTGGTAGTCGTGATGCGCCATCACTGCTCTCCATCAGGCGGAATCCGCGTCGTCCCTGCGTTGCTGCGAATGGCTCTCACAGCGGGTGGCGGATTGTGGAAATGTGGCCATCGGGACGGAATGACCGAGTGGCGGTGCAAGCTTTCGCGATCCGCGAAAGACAGCAAGGGTTTTCCCGGAAACGGCTTGGGCTGCCTGCAGGATCGCTGACGACCGGGCTTGGAAGTCGCAGCGGGAAACCTCCTGCAAGCCACGGACGATCTCCGGCTCGGCCATTTATGGTTGCGGCTCAATGGCCCCTAAAAAGGCAGGCAGTTACCACTTGGACTGGCAGACCCTTTGGCACGGAGCCTTCTCAAGACGAAGGGTTTGACGTTCGTAACCCTGCCTCGAACCAATACCGGCCGCATCACAGTCCGGTGTCACGGCAGAGCTATACCGATAACTCTTCTTGGACTAAACCGCTGACGCGACTCATAGGCCACCGGGCCGGCCACCGGCACCGGATCGTGGTCTAGGCCTTCCTCACTGCGCAACCATACGGCCGCGGCTGACGCACTACCAGACACCGCCGCGCTGGCCGCGCTGCGCGCCTGGCACGAAGGGATGTCGGCGCGCTCTGCGGTCGAGCAGTACCAGCCGCATGCTCTGGTTGATGGCGCATCGGCGCGTGGCGTGCTCGGTGGCATCCGACGCCAGCTGCAACGCCTGGCGCGCTCGCGCCATCGGACCGACGTGGCCGAGACCTTCGCCATGGAGCACCGCGGCGACGCGGCCCACGCCCGCGCCGTGGCGCAGGGGCCCACCTGCACGGCATGGGAGGGGGCCAAGTGTCCATAAGGACCCGATTCTGACCGATGGCCCAGGGGCTGCCACAGTCGGGTGGCTTGTGCCTCACCACGCCGACAATGCCGCACCGTGTGCACGGCGTTGCGCAGGCCGCGAGGGCTGGATGCGCTGGGGCCGCACGGCACGCCGAGCTCAGCAGCGGCGATGACGGGTGCTGCCTTCCGGCGCCAGCGACACACGCCAGACAGGCTCAGACTTGCCGGTTTCCCGGTGCACTGTCACATTCCCCACCAAATTTCCGGTGCGCCGCCATGACGACACCCTGGATGGAGGAGCTGACCTTGTCCATTGCACACGAGCTGCCTGCCCTGCTGAGCACGGTGCGCACGCCGGGCGACTTCTGCACCGCAGGAACGATCGAGCTGGCGCTCCCACGGCTGACCGTGCAAGGCGTCGGCCCAGTCGCGCTGCCGCTGCTGCCGGTGCAGGCCAAAGCGCTCATCGCCGTCGCCGACCGTGCGCCTTACGGCCGCGGCGCGCAGACGCTCGTCGACACCTCGGTGCGACGGACCTGGCAGATCGGTGCCGAGCGCGTGCGCATCGAGGGCGCCTTCTGGACGCGGACGCTGCAGGCCATCGTCGAGAAGGCAGCCGAGGGGCTGGGCGTGACGACGGCCGCAACGGCGCAGCTCTACAAGCTGCTCGTCTATGACGAGGGCAGCTTCTTCATCGAACACCGCGACACCGAGAAGGCGGCGGGCATGTTTGCCACCCTTGTTGTCGCGCTGCCGTCGCTCCACACCGGGGGCGAGCTCGTCGTGCGTCACAAGGGCCGGGAGGTCCGCCTGGACCTGCAGGGCCCGGACCCCTCGATGGCGGCGTTCGCAGCCTTCTACGCTGACTGCGTGCACGAAGTGCGGCCCGTCACCTCGGGGTGTCGCCTGGTGCTGGTCTACAACCTGGTGCACGAGGGGCGAGGCCGGCTGCCCCAGCCTCCCGACTACGAGGCCGAGACGCAGCGCATCGCGGCGCTGCTGGCAGCCTGGGGCGCAGGCGAATGGGGCTCGGATGACGAAGCCCCGGCGAAGCTGGTCTATCCCCTGGAGCATGCCTACACCTCGGCGGAGCTGTCCTTCCAGGCCCTCAAGGGGGCGGACGCAGCCGCCGCCGCCGTGCTGGCCGCTGCGGCGCAGCGCTCGGGCTGCGAGCTGCACGTGGCGCTGCTGACCATCGAGGAAAGCGGCAGCGCTGAGTACAGCGGCTACGGCGGCCGCTCCTGGCGGGACAACGGGGACGACGAGTTCGAGATCGTGGAGGTCTGCAACCGCAGCGCGGTGCTCTCCGACTGGCGATGCCCTGACGGCGCTGCGGCCGAGCTTGGGGTTTTTCCCGTCGAAGACGGCGAGCTGTGTCCGCCGGACATGTTCGAGGACATGGATCCCGACGAGCAGGTGTTCCAGGAGGCCACCGGCAACGAAGGCGCTTCCTTCGAGCGCAGCTACCGACGCGCCGCCCTGGTGCTGTGGCCGATGGGGAGGCGGCTGGAGGTCATCAGCCAGGCGGGCCTGCCGGTGAGCCTGCCCTGGCTCGCCTCACTGGCCCGGCGCTGGCAGGACAGCGGCGCCCTCACCGATTCGCCGCTGTGGCAGGAGGCCCATGAGCTCGCCGGGCACATGCTCGATGCCTGGCCCGACAGAGCTGATTGGCCCCGCCCCGGCGAGGCGCCCAGCACTGCTGCCAGGATGCTGGCCACGCTGGCGCAGCTCAAGGACGCAGCGCGCATCGAGGCCTTCCTGGCCGATATCAGCACCGCCAGCGACTACGGCAAGAGCGACAACAAGGCCCTGCTGGAGGCCGCAGCGCTGCTCGCGCCGCGGCGCGCGGGAGTGCTGATCGAGCGCATCGTCAGGGCAAGCGCTGCGAAGGATCCCGGCGCCTGCGCGGACCTGCTCGCCCGTGGCGCTGCTGCACCGCCGCCCGGACGCCCTGCGCCAGACCTCGTCGCCGCGGCCGGGGCACTGGTAGATGCGCTGCCCGGCGACCCGACGCGAGCATCGCAGCCACCGGCCAACGCGTGGTGGCGGCGCCAAGAGGTCAGCTCCGATCTCATCGTCGATCTCGTGACGGCGCTCGAGCGCATCGACGCGGCGTTGGCTCGGCAGGCCGTCGACCACCTCCTGGCCTGGCCCAAGACCTACGGTCTGGATGCCGTCATCCTGCCTGCGGTCCGGCGCTTGATCAGCCAGGCAACGATACGCGACACCCCGGGCGTGCAACGGTTGCGCGCTGCGTGCGTGCAGCACCTTCGCGCACGCACGGCCGAGCCGCTGCAGCCGCCGACCAACTGGACCCGGGCCGCCACGCTCAACTGCCGGTGCGCCCATTGCAGCGAGCTCGCCGGTTTCCTGCGAAACCCAGACGAGCAATCATGGACACTCAAGGCCGCCGAAGCCGTCCGGACCCATGTAACCTCGACCATGCAGCGCTGCCGCTGCGACCTGGACCTCGTCACACAACGACGCGGCAGTCCCTACAGCCTCATCTGCACCAAAAACCAGGCCAGCTACGAAAGACGGGAAAAGCAGCGCCGTGAAGACCTCCAGGACCTGGAACAGCTGGCATAGTATTTACGGTTCAGTAGGACGGCGTGCCGTACACCGGTAGTAATGCATTTGGACCTTGCCTGCTTCAACCCGTTTTCTTGTATTTCACGCGTCGATATTCAACGGGATTTATGTCAACTCCAAGGCGCCTTGCGTAAGTACTATAATTAAATATAAACTCACAAATATGATCCTTTATAAAAGAACGGCAGTGATACGCCAAGCGCGTCAATGAAATGACTGTATTCCGGCGGAATCAATGACCAAAACACCTTGCACGCAACAATTGAAATCATGGTTCACGACGGCTGCTGTCAATGCCAGCGCTGCTGCCATCGGCCTGTACACGTTTTATCTCTCGCCGCCGCTCGTGAGGTTTGCGCTGGAATTGGCGATCATGACTCTCTCGTGCTTGGCAATAAATTCATTCCGCAAAAAACCATCGGCCCCAAGGGCATTGCACGTGCTGTTGCCGTCAGCCTTGCTGTTGTTGATGCTCGGGCTCAGAAGGGTTGTCACAGTCTTGGAAAAATTTGATGTCGTAGACAGTGCGACTGTAAAACTTCGGCCACTATTGCCAAGCTTAAACGATCACTCGTCCACAGTTTGGATTGGTGGCGCAACCCTACGGATAGATGCAAAGCGGGCCCCGAGCACACGATACTGACCAATGGTGATGATAACCGCCAAATGCTGGGGTTCTCGGACTTTCAATGCATTTTGGTGCGCTTGCTTCCGTTTTCTCTTTTCAAGACTGGCACTTGCAAATCGTTGTACGACGTCTGCCAGGGCAATTGTCGGCAGAAACGCAAGTCGTTGAATTTTTGATATTTCGGTATTGAGGAAGCGGACCAAAATGCACCGAAAGTCCGAGAATTCCAAACCAGAGGCGTTAAATCATGCGGCGCGTTGGACTCCCGTCGCAGATTGAGCAAGAGCCAGAATTGCGTCGGCCCCGACACCTATGGGATTCATTTCGAACGGCGTTGCCGTACGAAGCGTTTTCGCGGCGTTCAGTCGATCTTGATGCCGGCTCTCAAAACTACCGCCTTGGATGCGCGTACATCCGCTTGCACCATTTTGGAAAATGCGCGCCTTGACTCCGGTCTCGTTTGATAGCCTTGGGCAAGGGCAGCGGTGCGTACTTTCGGCAATGCAAGCACGTTGTTCACCTCAGCATTGATCTCGTCTGCAATCGCTGAAGGAATTCCCCTGGGCGCGAACAGTCCATACCACTCCGGTTGTTCAAAGTTGGCGTACCCCAATTCGGCGAAAGTCGGCACGCTCGCCAGCGCGCTGCTGCGCTCCGCAGTGGTTATTGCCAGTGCCCGAAGCTTCCCGCTACGCAGCAACGGCAGTGCCGCGCCGAGAGAGGCGAACGTCATGTCGATGTGGCCGCCGGCGAGGTCCGACATGGCCAGCGGCGAGCCCTTGTACGGCACGTGCACGATCCTTACGCCGTGGTCCAGACGCAGGCGCTCGGCGGTGACGTGTGGACTGGTGCCATTGCCGGTCGTCCCGTAGGTGAACCGTCTCACGCTGCGGCACGCGGCATCGACGAACTCCTTCCAGGTCTTGTACGGCGACGTCTCGGCCACCAGAGCCACCAGCGGCGAGTCCGCCAGAAAGGCGACCGGCACGAGGTCGCCTACGGGGTCGAAGCTGAGCTTCATTAGCGCGGGCGCAAAAGTCATATTGCTGCCCAGTCCTATGACCAGTTCATGCCCGTCGCTCTTCAGCCCTGCTACCTCACCGAGCGCCAGCGTGCCCGAGGCGCCGGGACGGTTGACCACGGTAACCGTCCAAGCGGCCTGTTCGGTGAGTTTTGCCGCTATCAGGCGCGCGATCTGGTCAGACCCACCTCCGGGAGTCGTTGGCACGACGATGCCAATCGTTTTGCTTGGGAAGCGTGCCTGCGCGGCTGCGTTTGCAGCCAACACGGACGCCACGACCAGCAACATCGAGGCGAAGAACCTGTTCATACCGCGGTGTCCTCGTTCGGATCCTCGTCGGGCATTCCGTCCATGCGCCAGAAATCAGGTTTTCTCTTCTCGATAAAGGCTGCGATCCCCTCTCGTCCCTGCGCCGTGCGGCTTGCGTCCGCGATGGCCCTCGCCTCAGCTTCCATATGCGTTTCCAGAGCGTTGTCGAAGCTGCAGAGCAAAAGGCGTCGGGAGAAACCGAGCGCAGCTGTTGCGCCAGCAGCCAACTTCCTGGCGAGCTCCACTGTCTCTTGAACCAGTGCGGCATCATCCACCGCACGCGTCACCAGCCCCATATCCGCGGCCGCATCTGCGTCCACCTTCGAATTGGTGAATATCAGTTCCTGAGCGCGCCGCAGGCCGATAAGACGAGGCAGCAGCCAACTGGCACCACCGTCAGGCGAGAGGCCAATGGCGGTATAGGCCAGCGTGAAGTGCGCAGACCGAGCTGCCAAGGCCAGGTCACCAAGCGCAGCCAGGCCGATGCCGGCGCCGGCAGCCGGGCCGTTGACCGCAGTAACCAAGGGCTTGCCCATGCGCGCAAGTCGTGCAACAGCCATGTGTACGTAGGCCGTCAGCTCTTTCAGCAGCGAGGGAGTCGCATCTCCAGCGGTTGCGAAACCGCCTACGTCTCCGCCGGTGCAAAAGTATCGGCCTGCCCCGGTGAGCACCACGCACCGTATACCTTCGTCCTCGTCACAAGCAATGGCTGCGGTCAGCAGCTCTCGGGCAAGCGACAAGTCGATCGCGTTGCCGGCGTGAGGGCGGTTCAAAGTCAGCGTGGCGATGGGCCCGCTGCGCCCGAACAGAAGTTGAGTGTTGCTCATGCGGTGCCCTTGCGTGCTTTTCCCCATGCCCGCGCGGCGATTTCGCGTTGTGTGGCCGCCATGGCGCCGAAGCGTGGCGCCGAGGGCTCAACCACTTTGCCGTGCTGTGAAGTCGGAGGCCGTAACGTCCCCGTGAAGGACGGTAGGTGTTCTCCGCATGATGATTGCCGATTCCTCAGCTCGAACAGACACTGGCGAAGCAAGGCCATCGCTGTAACCCTCAGTCATGAAACCGTGTGCCGGCCGCCGCGCGGCGCAGGAAGGTCTGTGCAGGCGCGTACAGCGGAGAGACGGCCTTGTAGCGCTCACAGCGCCTGACGATCTCCGGCAGACCTGTCCGGTCAGCCCAGTGCAGCACGCCGCCCAGGTGGCGCGGAAAGCCAAGGCCCAAGATCAGGCCCATGTCCACCTCGATGGCCGATTCCGCCACGCCTTCGTCCAGGCAGCGAGCCGCCTCCAGCACCATCGGCAGCATCATGCGGTCGACGATCTCCTGGTCGCTGAATGAGCAGGGTCCGTTGGGCTGAACGGTGGAGATCAGTGTCGCGGTGCTCTCGTCCACGAGCTTTCTGGGCTTGCCGTTGGCATCGCTCTCGTGGCGGTAGAACCCGGCACCGGACTTCTGTCCCAGGCGCTTGTGGTCAACCAGCAACTCCACCGCCAGCGGGAAGCTGGGCCGCATGCGCGCGCCGTAGCCCGCAGCGATCACGTGCAGCACGTGCACCAACGTGTCCATGCCGACTACGTCGGCAAGGTAGGCGGGCCCCATCGGCCAGCCGAAGGCCTCCATCACGCGGTCCACGTGCTGGTAGTCGGCGCCGTCGTGCACTAGGCGCAGGAAGGCCAGGCAGTACGGGATGAAGATGCGGTTGACCAGGAAGCCGGGACAGTCCTGGACCAGGATCGGGGTCTTCCCCATAGCCAGCGCGTGGCCTGCGGTGGTGGCTGCCGCCACCGGGTCGGTCGCAGGGCCTCGAATGACCTCCACCAGCGGCATCTGAGGCACAGGGTTGAAAAAATGCATGCCCACGAAGTTCTGCGGCCGCTGCAGCGCGGTGGCCATCTCGGCGATGGACAGCGACGAGGTATTGGAGGCAATGATCGCCTCGGGCTTCACCAGCGTCTCCACCTCGGCCAACACCTTCTTCTTGATGGCCAGGTTCTCGACGATGGCCTCGACGACTAAGTCCGCCTCGTCGAAGCCCGCAAAGTTCAGTTGCGCACGAATCGAGGCGCGAACCTGCTTTGCCTTCTCTGCTTTCATCCGACCGGCTTCCATTTGCTTAGCCAGGAGCTTGTCGGCCTCGGCCAGCCCCAGGTCCAGCGCCGGCTGGGCGATGTCTTTCATCAGCACGATCGTGCCGCGCACGGCACTGGTGTAGGCAATGCCGCCGCCCATGATGCCTGCACCCACTACGGCAGCCTGCTGTACCGGCCTAGCCAGCTTCGCGTAACCCTTGGCCTTCTTCTTGAGAAACTGCTCATTGACGAAAAGGCGCACCAGCGAGGCAGCAGTCTCCGTCTTGCAAAGCCAGGCAAACACACGAGGCTCTTCCTGCAACGCTGCTTGCGCTTCCAGTCCTGCGGTGTCTGCAAGGAACTGCATGAAGGCTGCGGCGGCAGAGTAATGGCGTATCGCCTTGGTGGCCGCAGCGCGTGCCTGCTCCAGAACCGTGGGGGTCAACTCCACCGGGCCTGCGACGCGGGCACGACGAGCTTGCCAGTCCTGCTGGCCGCCGGCGGCCTCACCAAGCCAAGCCAGCGCGGTGGCGCGCAGCGCCTCGGGCGCGACCACGTCATCCACAGCGCCGGCGTGCAGCGCCGCAGCGGCCTGTTGAGGCGCTCCACTGGTCACCCACTCCAGCGCAGTGGCGCAGCCTGCAATGCGCGGCAGCCGGACCGATCCTCCGTAACCAGGCATGATGCCCAGCGTCACCTCCGGCAGGCCCACCACCGCGCCATCGGCCATCACCCGACGGTCACAGGCAAGCGCCGCCTCGAAGCCGCCGCCAAGGGCCATGCCGTTGATGGCGGCCACGCTCGGGAAAGGCAACTGCGACAGCGCGGTAAAGATTACACTTTGCTCACGCACCAATGCTCGTATCTCGGCTTCAGGACGCTCAAACATGTTCCTGAGCTCGAAGATGTCAGCGCCCACGCTGAAGCTGTCCTTGGCACTGGTCACCAACAGGCCGCGCACGGCTGGATCCGTACGCAGCCGATCCACGGCCTGTTGCAGGTCTTCGATGGCGCGCCGGTCGAACTTGTTGATCGACTCGCCTGTGCGGTCGAAGCACAGCTCGAAGAGGCCGCCGTGCAGCGGCGCCAGCCGCAATGTCTTGCTTTCAAACATGCCCACTGTCCTCCTTCAGACGCGCTCGAACACCGCCGCGATGCCCTGGCCGCCGCCAATGCACATGGTCACGAGGGCATGGCGGCCGCAGGTGCGATTGAGCTCATGCAGCGCCTTAACGGTGATCACGGCGCCGGTGGCACCGATGGGGTGGCCCAGCGAGATGCCCGAGCCGTTGGGGTTGACCTTGGCCGGGTCCAGGCCGAGATCACGCGTCACCGCGCAGGCCTGTGCCGCAAAGGCCTCGTTGGCTTCGACGACGTCGATCTTGCCGACCGAAATTCCGGCCTTCTCAAGTGCCAGACGCGAAGCGGGCACCGGGCCGATGCCCATGTACTTGGGGTCGACGCCCACATGGGCGTACGTGACCAGCCGTGCCAGCGGCGTGAGACCACGCGCCTGTGCGATGCGCGCCTCCATCAGAACCAGCGCGGCGGCTGCGTCGTTGATACCGGAGGCGTTGCCCGCCGTCACGGTACCGCCCTCCGTGGTGAACACGGGCTTGAGCTTGGCCATGTTCTCCAGCGTGGCACCAAGGCGCACATGCTCATCCGTGTCGAAGGCCACCTCGCCCATGCGGCTCTTGAGCATCACGGGAACGATCTGCTCCTTGAAGTGGCCCGCCTCGATAGCGCGCTGCGCCCGCCGATGGCTCTCCACGGCCAGACGGTCCTGCTCGTCGCGGCTGATGCCCCACTTGGCTGCGACGTTCTCGGCCGTCATGCCCATGTGGACGTTGTGGAAGGGGTCGTGCAGGGCACCGGCCATCATGTCCACCAGCTTCGCGTCTCCCATGCGCACGCCCCATCGGCTGTTGAGGCTGGCATAGGGTGCGCGGCTCATGCATTCGGCACCGCCGGCGACGGCGATGTCGCAGTCGCCCAGCAGGATGGCCTGCGCAGCCGAGACGACCGCCTGCAGGCCCGAGCCACAGAGACGGTTGACGTTGAAGGCGGGCGTCTCCTGCGCACATCCACCTTCGACGGCGGCCACGCGCGAGAGGTAGGCGTCGCGGGGCTCGGTGTTGACCACATGCCCGAAGACCACGTGGCCCACCTCCTGGCCCGGAACTCCGGCCCGGGCCAGCGACTCCCGCACCACCAGGGCACCGAGCTCGGTGGGGGGCACCTCCTTGAGGCTGCCGCCAAAGGTACCGATGGCGGTGCGCACGGCGCTGACCACGACGACTTCACGATTCATGGAATGTTTCCTTTCAGGGACCCGTTGTGTTTCTCAACAAATACTTCGATCGCCGCCAGCACGGAGCTGTGGCCGCCTTTGGGCACTGGAGATGCCGCATGCGCAAGCGAAATGAGCGCAAATCTCCTGAGCTGCCCGGTACAGACCACGCGGGCAGGCTGGCACGTGTGCGGCCAGAGAACTGCCATGGCTGCAGGCGTCCTGTGACAGGCGCCTAGCCAATGCGCCCGAGCCTGCACAGCGACGCCCGTGACCGGGCGGCTTCAGCGTCTCAGCGAGGGTAGACAGTATTCGTTCAGCATCTCGCGCAAGCCGGCCTTGAGCATCTTGCCGGTCGAACCCAGGGGAATGGCATCGACAAAAACCACGTCGTCTGGGACCTGCCATTTCGCTGTCTTGCCCTCAAAGAACTTCAGCAGCTCTTCCCGAGTAACGGTTGCCCCAGCCTTCTTCACGACCACGACGATGGGCCGCTCGTCCCACTTCGGATGCTTGACGCCGATGCAGGCTGCCATAGCCACTGCGGGGTGTGCCATCGCGATGTTTTCGATTTCGATCGAACTGATCCACTCGCCACCCGACTTGATCACGTCCTTGCTGCGGTCGGTGATTTGCATGAAGCCATCGGAGTCAATGGTTGCTACATCGCCTGTGGGAAACCAGCCATTGACCAATGGGTCTCCTCCGGCGCCCTTGAAGTACTCGCGCACGACCCAGGGCCCCTTCACCAGCAAGTTGCCCTGGTCCTTTCCGTCCCAAGGCAACTCATGGCCGTCGCGGTCGGCAATCTTCATGTCCACGCCGAAGAGGGCGCGCCCCTGCTTCAGTCGCACAGCCTCTTGTTCCGCCGGTGGCAATCCCAGCTGTCTGTTCTTCAGCGTGCACAACGTGCCCACCGGGCTCATTTCAGTCATGCCCCAGGCATGGAGCACCTCGACACCGTAGTCCTCACGGAAACTTTTGATCATGGCGGGCGGACAGGCGGCTCCGCCGATCACCGTGCGGGCAAGGGTCGAAAAGCGCAGACTCTTCTCTTTCACATGGTTCAAAAGCATCTGCCATACCGTGGGTACCCCCGCTGCAAACGTGACACGCTCGCCTTCGATGAGCTCATAGACTGACTTGCCATCCAAGGCGGGCCCCGGAAAGACGAGCTTGCAACCTGCGAGCGCAGCCGAATATGGCAATCCCCAAGCGTTGACATGGAACATGGGGACCACCGGCAATACCGCATCGCGTGCTGACAGCGACATGGCGTCGGGCAAGGCAGTGGCAAAGGCGTGCAGCAGCGTGGAGCGGTGGCTGTACAGCGCGCCCTTGGGATCGCCTGTCGTGCCGCTCGTGTAGCACAAGCTCGATGCTGCGTTCTCATCAAAGCTGGGCCACTCGTAGGCGTCGGACTGCGCGTCGATCCAGGCCTCGTAGCTCATCAGGCCTGGAATGCCAGTATCACGGGGCAGACGGTCAGCGTCGCACAACGCAACGTAATGCCGGATAGATCTGCACTTTGCATGGATCTGCTGCACGATGAGCAGGAACGTCAGGTCGAAGCACAGCACGCTGTCTTTAGCGTGGTTCGTAATCCAGGCGATCTGCTCGGGCAGCAGGCGTGGATTGATGGTGTGCAGCACCCGGCCCGACCCGCTGACACCAAAGTACAGCTCAAGATGCCGATAGCCGTTCCATGCCAACGTAGCCACGCGCTCCGAAGGGGCCAGCTCCATGCCGTCCAGTGCATTGGCTACTCGGCGTGCGCGCGCTGCCGCCTCTGACCAGGTGTAGCGGTGGATATCGCCCTCGATGCGGCGCGACACGACTGCGGCATCTCCGTGATGCCGCTCGGCGTGCTTGATCAAGGTGGAAATCAGCAACGGCTGCTGCTGCATCAAGCCCATCAACATGTCATTCTCCTTCCAAACGCCTCGTCCATCTCCTTGCGCCAACCTGATGCGAGCAATACGCGCGCGCATGTGGGCGACGGCCCAAGGGATGTCGCTTTCATTCAGGTCGCACGTTCGCGTCCCACACAAGATGCCCCTGTCATGCCGTGCCGAGCTTTATGCAGGCGCTGGTGGTCACGCGTGCCAGGCGAGGCAGAACCTGGGTGACCGCCATGCCGTGAAGCTCTGCGGAAGTGCTGGTGCAGAGGTCTTCCAGCACGACCACGTCGTAGCTGAGCTCCCAGGCCTGGCGCGCGGTGGACTCCACGCCGAAATTGGTCGCTATGCCACCCATCGCCACCGTCGTGCAGCCACGCCGGCGCAGCTGCAAGTCCAGTTCGGTGCCATGGAAAGCACTCCACTGTCGCTTGGTGATGGTCAGGTGGCCGAGCTCGGCCAGTGGCCCAGGCAGGCAGGCCCAATCGGCGGGAAAGCCTCCGGCTGGGGGCCCCATCGGGTGGTCAACCTGGTGTGGCGGCGCATCGGCCAGGTCGTCGGAAAATGCAACCCGCACCAGCACCACGAGAGCGCCCGCATCTCTGAACCTGCGTGCTACCTCGATTGACCGGGTAACCACTTCATCACCCGACCTGGGTGACAGTTCCATGCTGGAAATGCCGTGCTGCAGGTCTATCAGCACGAGCGCCGTGGTGGAGGGCCGTAGAGTCGTCATGGCTGGCTACCGGTCATCAGAAGTTGTGTCGCATCCCGACTGCAAGCGCGCTGGGGTCCGCCCCTACGGCACCCGCGGCCAGACTCACACCGCTGGACGTCACGCCGAAACTGCCGGTGGCGTTGTTAGTCGTGCGGCCATAGCTGGCGTACAAGGTAGTGCGCTTGGACAGCGGGTATGTGTAGGCCAGCCCCAATGCGGTTCCTTTGCGTTCCACCCCAGCGGGGTTGTCCTGACGAAACCGCTGCACCTGCGCCAGAACGGTGCCGGGCCCCAGCTTTAGCGACGCTCCAAGCCATGCGTCGCTGACGCTTTGGGGTGCACCCATCCTCCAGTAGCCGGCGGCCAGTGCAAAGGAGCCGAAGTCATACTTCACGCCCACCAGGCCGTCGTTACGATGCTCGGTCGCGCCCGTGAATGCTGCGGGCGTGCCGGAGACCACAGGAAACTCCAAGGTCTGATACGACGCAGTGAGGTAGAGATCGCCGTGGGTGTATTCGGCCCCGAGGCCAGCGAACCGGTTAGCACCCTTGGGCGGTTGCCCTGGGCCTCCGGCGCTTTCGGAGCCCAGGCTGTACACGGCACGCAGCCTCAGCCCATGCAGGTCGGGCGAGAGATAGAAAATGGCGTTGCTCACCCGCGCAAAGCGTTCAGACCCGCCGGCAGGGGCCACGGTGGTCTGCAAGTTGCCGAACATTCCGAGCCGGAAGATATCGGCGCCGAGCGCTGCGAAGTAGAACGGCGTGTAGTCGCGGCCGAGCGTCAGCGTCCCGAGCCGCGTCTCCAGGCCGGCGTAGGCGCGACGGTTGAACCCGGTGCCCGTTGTACCGTTGGGAGACGTCGGTGTGGCGGTGGAGGGGTTGCCGGCGTAGCTGCTGGCTGCCCCTGTATCAATGTCGAAGCCTTGTTCGAGTTGAAAAACAGCCTTGAGTCCATCATCCAGCGCTTCTTCACCGCGCAGGCCCCAACGCGAGCCGCCATTCACGCCAGAGCCCACGGTCGTGACGGTGCCGGTATTGAGCGCCCCGCTCTTTTGCGCGATGACCGCGGCATCCGCTACGCCGTACAGCGTCACGCTCTGGGCTGCTGCATGCAACGCTGCGCCGAAAAGGAAGGCGGATGCGGTCGCAGCCGCGATGTACGGGCGAGCCGAGCTCGTTCGAATGTTCATGATGTCCCCACTGTTGTGATGAATGCCGGATGGACTGCTCGTTGTGCGCTCATCCGGGCGCGTCTGCCCCTGCAAAGCCTGGAATCGCTTCGCATAAATTCCTTGCAAGTGCCGCGGGCCTCCGGCTGCACCACGGCGTTGCCACGCCGTATCGGCGTTGGGCCAGGCCGTCGTGGCTCAGCGGTCGATCAGGCCGGGCCGTGTCACCGAAGCCAGGGTCGCTTCAAGCGGCCCCGCTGCCGTAAGCCTTCCAGCGCGTGCTCTCCGGGCGACAGGCCGGTGGTGTCAGGCTTTTAGAGCGGCTGCACCAAGCCACCAGGCTTATCGCTGGAAGCCTTCAGCTGGCGTCCCGCAAAGCGAACTCCTGGAGGTGTCCCGAGGGATTCGCGTCGTGACCCGGATCGGGCGGCAGCTCGACGTTGAAGAAGCGCTTCAGGACATCGGCAATGAGCTCGTAACACGACCCAATACGCAAGCACTCCGGGTCGCCGTTGCCGAAGCGCATGATCGTCGCCGAGCGCCGGTAGATGTGGTGCTTGCGCAGGCCATAGTCGACCGTGATGTCCGCAACATCGAGGATCTCCGGCTGGATGTCTTCAACCCGGAAGCGAGGCCCCGTTCCCGACAGGTTGGCCGACGAACCGAAGACGGGAAGCACGGCCTCGCGGCACAGGCGGCACACTTCATCGAACAGCTGGCCCGCGTTGAGCAGCATCGCGAGCGTACCGTTGGCAGTGCTGCCTTTCAGCAAATCGCTGTCGAGCTTTGCCATCAGCGGATGGTCCGCGCGGTACGGCGCGACCGCGCCAAGCGTCAGATCGAAGTCACGCGTGATGGCGTCGATCATCTCCCGAGAGCGCGAGTCGAGCACGTGAAGCTCCCGCTGCGTTTCCATGGAGCACAGCATCGCGTTGCGCTTGTGGCTTCCCCGCCGCTTGGCATTGAAGATCTTCTGCACCGCTTCGGCGGACCCTCCCATCAATGCGTAGCCGGCATCATTGGGAATGATGGCGATGCCTCCGTCGTTCAGAACGTTGAAGATGCGAAGGGCATCGCCCTTGATGTCCAGGGTGCTCATGGTGTGCGTGTGCGTAAAGGGTTGGACCGGGGTCATTCGAGGGGGAACTTCTTAACGAGCGCCGTGTACCGCTCGCTTTCGACACGGACCATCGCGGCGAACTCGGACGGCGTGTTGCCCAGCGGCTCCGCGGCGACGGAAGCAAATGCCTTGCGCGCGCCCTCGCTTCGCACCGCTCGGCCTACCGCAGCAGCGATGCCCTGCACCACCTCGGGCGGCGTGCCCTTCGGCGCGAACAGGCCGTACCACGTGCCGATGTTGAAGCTCGCAAAGCCGGACTCGACAGCCGTGGGCACATCGGGCAAGGCCGCGGAGCGCTTGTCCCCTAAGGTCATGACAACCTTCAGCGCGCCGGACTTGTGATGCGGCAGTACCGGCGTGAGGCCCATGATGCCGAGCTTGACGTTGTTGCCAATGAGATCGGCAACGAGCTGCCCGCCTCCCTTGTAGTTCACCACCACGAGGTTGGGCATGGCAGCCTCGTCGCTCAGCGCCCGCCCCAGCAGGCGCGCCATGATCTCGGTGGTCCCGAGCGAGCAGGGATCGGCCAGTGCCTTGCAGCTGCGCACGACCTCGCCCAGGTTCTTGCCCGCAACGCTGGAAGTGGCCACCACCACCGCAGGCAGCGAGGAGAAGGCAGACACGGGGGTCAGTTGCGATACCGGGTCCGGCCCCTTGTAGGTCGGGAGGTGCCGGATGATGGTCAGGGACGGCAGCTGGACCAGGAGCGTGAGACCGTCGGGCTTGGCGTTCATCACCTTGCGGGTGCCGATGACACCATCGGCGCCAGGCGCGTTCTCCACGATCACGGTTTGGCCCCACATGCGCTGCAGCTGCTCCGCAACCGCCCTGGCCTGCGCGTCAACACCACCGCCAGGGCTGTAGGGAACGATCAGCGTGACCGGCCGGTTGGGCACCCAGTCGGCGGCCCGCGCGGCAAGCGCGAGCGTCAACGATGCCGCGACGATGAGCGCGCGGGTCATGGTTCGCGCAAGCCTTGAATGAAAGATCTTCATGTGTGTCGGTAACGTGTGGAGATGAAGATGCGCACCAAACGGTGCTCAAGCAGACCAAACCCAGGGACGCGCAAGGCGGTCGCGTGCCTGCCAGGCGCGGATACCTGCGTCGTCTTGGAGCGTGAGGCCGATGTCGTCCAGACCAGCCAACAGCGCTTGTCGGCGCGGAGGCTCGACGTCAATGCTGCGGGTGCTCCCGTCCGGTGCGGTGAGGATGCAAGTCCTCAAGTCGACGCTCAGCGCCGCACCGTCGGCGCACTGCACCGCCAAAGCTTCAACGTCCTGCAGTGGCAGGCGAATCGGCAGCACGCCGTTCTGGAAGCAGTTGCTGAAGAAGATGTCGCCAAAGCTGGGAGCGATGACGCAGCGCACGCCCAGGCCCTGCAGAGCCCACACCGCTCCCTCGCGGGACGAGCCGCAACCAAAATTCCGGCCCGCCAGCAGTACCGGCGCGTTCCTGAATTCGGGCCGGTTCAGCTGGCAGTCGGTGTCGAGGCTGCCGTCAGCCCGGTAGCGCAGCGCTTCGAACGCGTAAGGACCGAGCTCTTCCTTCGCCAGGTTGGTCAGCCGATCGATGCGGATGATCACATCGGTATCGATGTTGTCCTTGACCAACGGCATCGCCGGGCCAGTGACGATGGTGAATGGCTTCATGTCAGCGTCCTCACGTCGGTAATGCAACCCGCGATGGCGGCGGCGGCGGCCATGGCCGGGCTCGCGAGGTGCGTCCGGGCACCAGGACCCTGACGACCCACGAAGTTGCGGTTCGAGGTGGAGATCGAGCGCTGCCCCGGAGACACCTGCTCGCCGTTGGCGGCCACGCACATGCTGCAGCCGGGCTCCCGCCATTCGAAGCCGGCCGAGACGAACACATCGCGCAGCCCTTCCCTCTCGGCGGCACGCTTCACGTTCTCGGAACCCGGCACCACCCAGGCCTTCACGCCCGGCGCCACGCGCCGGCCCCGTACAACTTCTGCGGCGGTCCGCAGGTCCGACAGCCGCGAGTTCGCGCAAGAGCCGATGAAAACCCAGTCCACGGGTGTGCCGGCGATGGGCGTATTGGGCACCAGTCCCATGTAGTTGAGAGCGGCGACCAGAGCGTCGTGCTCACTGCCCTGGCTCGCCGCAGGGTCAGGGATGGTTGCGTCTATCGGGATCGCATGCTCCGGACTGGTGCCCCAGGTCACTGTAGGCACTACAGTCGCGGCGTCGATCACCTCCTCATGATCGAACACGGCGCCAGCGTCGGTTTTCAACTGACCCCAGTGCGCCGCAGCCACTTCGAACGCCTTGCCCGTCGGCGCATACGGGCGGCCGCGCAGCCACTGGACGGTGACTTCGTCGGGCGCAATGATCCCGCAGCGCGCACCGAGTTCGACAGTGAGGTTGCACAGGGTCAGCCGCGACTCGACGTCGAGCGCTTCAACGGCACTGCCCGCAAACTCGATGGCGTAACCCACCCCTGCAGCTGTCCCCAAGCGGCCGATGATGTGGAGAGCCAAGTCCTTGGCCGACACGCCAGCCGGCAGTCGGTTGGCGCAACGGATGCGCATGCGACGAGGCTTGCGCTGACGCAGCGTCTGCGTCGCCAGTGCGTGCGTGCTTTCGGAAGATCCCACACCGAACGCCAAGGCGCCCAGCCCTCCGTTGGTGCACGTATGGCTGTCCCCACAGATGACCGTCAGTCCGGGCAACACGATGCCGAGCTCGGGCCCCATGACGTGGACGATGCCTTGGCCGGGCTGGCCGAGGTCGAACAGCCGTACCCCTGCGGCCTGCGACCGGTCACGCAACTGCGAGCACAGCTTGGCGCCGGGGACGTAGGTGGTACCGTCCCGGCCAGGACGGCTCGAAACGGTATGGTCGAGTGTGGCGAACACGAGGGATGGGTCATGCAACGGCAGCTCGCGTGAAGCCAGGTCGGCCAGCGCGGGCGGGCCCGACAAGTCGTGCAGGAGGTGCCGGTCGATGTGCAGCAGTGCCCACCCGTCGCCGAGGTCCCGTACGACGTGCGAATCCCACAGCTTGTCAAACAGGGTTTGGGCCGTCATCACGCCCCCTTTGTGGCGCGAATGCCGGCATTGAACCGCTCACGCAACGCGTCCCACTCTTCCGAGCCGACGCGGCGGAAGGTCTGAGCGACACCTGCCGCGGGTGTCGGTGCAACGTGATGGTCCCTGAGTTCAGCAAGCGCCACGTCACAAGCGTCAATCGTGGCCAGCAGTAGCAAGCCCGGCAGCAGCGCGAGCTTGTAACCCAGGGCCTCTGCCTCGCGCAGGTCGTTCAGCGGCGTGCGGCCGCCTGGCACCATATTGAGCAAGCAGGGACCATGGACGCGCCGCGGTACGGCCGCCACTTCCTCCAGCGACTGCATTGCCTCGACAAAGGCCATGTCAGCGCCCGCGTCCAGGGCGGCGTTGGCCCGCCAGACGGCCTCTTCGAAGCCCAGCATCGCGCGTGCGTCGGTGCGGGCAATGATCACCAGGTCTTTGCTACGGCGAGCCTCCACGGCGGCACGGATCTTCGACACGAACTCGTCGCGCGACACGACCTCCTTGCCGTCCAGGTGGCCACAGCGCTTGGGCGCCACCTGGTCCTCGATATGGAGCGCAGCAACGCCGCGGGACTCGTACTCGCGTACGGTGCGCGTGACGTTGAGCTCGTTGCCATACCCGGTATCGGCATCGGCAATCAATGGCACGCCGATCGAGCGCGCCATCACGGCGGCGTTGTCGGCCATCTCCGTCAGCGTGAGCAGGCCGAAATCTGGATAGCCGCGCGCGGCGGACGTTCCGGCGCCCGTCATGTAGATGGCACCGAAGCCGGCCTGCTCGATCAGCCGGGCACCCAGCGCATCGTAGGCGCCCGGCACGACAAGCAGTCCAGGTGTAGCAAGCTGCTCGCGCAGCCGTTGAGCGGGGTTCATGTTCAGATGAGGTGAGTTGTCCTGTTGTTCTAAGTATAGGACAACCAAAACTCTCGTCAACCGCTTTGATATGCTTGGGACATGACGCTCGAGACAACTTTGGTCCGCTCACCCGGCACCTCGCTGCACCGGCAGATCTTTCTCGTGCTGCGCGATCGCATCGTGCAGGGTGTGTACGCCCCGGGAGAGGCTCTGCCAAAAGAGGAGGCGCTGGTCGAGCAGTTCGGTGTCGCGCGAGTAACGGTGCGGCGCGCCTTAGCGGACCTCGAACTGGAAGGGCTGGTGCTGCGCCGCCATGGACGCGGTACCTTTGTGCGCAGCGATGCTAGAAGTGCCCTGAAAGTGCCGACGCTCGGGTATTTGGAGGAGCTCAAGCACACTGCGCAGACGACACGCGTCGAGGTGCTCACCGTCGAAACGACACCGCCGCCGCCCTGGATCGGCGAGGTCCTTCAGATCGCGCCCGGTGAGCGGGCCGTGCATGCGGTACGGCTGCGCAGCGCAGGCACGACGCCGCTGATGCTCACCGACGCTTGG
Organism: Azohydromonas lata; assembly: GCF_034427735.1. Taxonomy (NCBI): domain Bacteria; kingdom Pseudomonadati; phylum Pseudomonadota; class Betaproteobacteria; order Burkholderiales; family Sphaerotilaceae; genus Azohydromonas; species Azohydromonas lata. The sequence continues at coordinate 4,683 of NZ_JAXOJX010000072.1, read as the reverse complement.
GTTCCTGAGACACTGGGTGCACCCATCACCGCCAGTGCCCTCAAGAAGCAAGCCCTGTACGAGATCCTGATGGACCAAGGCGTCGAGTTTGGACGCGTGCTGCAGCAGATCAGCGCCGAGGCGGCCGACCCGTCGAAAGCGACGCTGCTCAAATGCGAGGTGAGTTCACCGCTGATCCGGTTAACCCGCCTGCTGCATGACCGCGCGGGCAAGCCGGTGCAGCACCTGACCGTCCACCTGACGCCACAGCGCAGTTCCATCCTGATGGACATCAGTGGCGAAGCGATCAACACGCTCAACGGCGGGCACATCGTGCACGATGCCCAGTCTTTGCGTTCAGTTCTGGCGGCACGCGGAAAGACCTGACCGGTTGGCGCCGTTGGCGTCACCGCCGTGCTGCCTATGGCGCCAATGCTGAATCGAGCCGGCGTGCCGAGAAGACCTTGAGTTGCCAGCACAGGATAATGGGTAGTTATGCGAACGCTTACCAGGCTCGGGCTTACGCTGGTGGGTTACAAGGAAGAAGGGCGGCCTCGGGTTCGTGACCATCCTGGCCGCGTGCATGCTGGCCGCGCTCTCTAGCGCCGCCGGTGCCGACACCGCGGCACTGGCCTCGCTGCTGCTGCCCATGATGGTCTGCACCGGCCAAGACAAGGCGCGCAGCGCGGGCATCATCGCGCCGGTGATCCCGCCGTCCATCTGCTTCGTGGTCTTCGGCGTGGCGGCCACCGTCTCGATCTCCAAGCTGCTCCTGGCACGGCATCGTGCCGGGCATCATCATGGGCACGGCCATCGCCGTGGCTTGGTGGTGCTTCGTCAAGCGCGAGGACGTGGCGCCTCCGCCCAAGGCCAGCATCGCCGAGCGGCTGGGCGCTGAGCCTGCCGGCGATCGTGGTGGTGGGCCTGAAGAGGGGCATCTTCACCCCCACCGAGGCCATCGTGGTGGCCGCCGTCTACGCGCTGCTGATGTCCATGCTGGTGTACCGCGAGATGAAGGTCTCGCAGCTCTACGAGGTGTTCGTGAGCGCCGCCAAGACCACCGCCGTGATCATGTTCCTGGTAGCCGCCGCGATGTTCAGCGCCTGGTTGATCACCGTGGCCAACGTCCCCAGCCAGATGATCAGCCTGCTGGAGCCCTTCATGGGCAACCAGACCCTGCTGCTCATCGCCATCATGTGCTGGTCATGGCCGTGGGCACCGCCATGGATATGACGCCCACCATCCTGATCATGACCCCGGTGCTGATGCCTGTGATCAAGGCTGCGGGGATCGATCCGGTCTACTTCGGCGTGCTGTTCATCATCAACAACGCCATCGGCCTGATCACCCCGCCCGTAGGTACCGTGCTCAACGTCGTGGCCGGCGTGGGCCGCATGAAGATGGACGAAGCCACCCGCGGCGTGGTGCCGTTCATGATCGCGCAGTTCATCGTCATGTTCCTGTTGGTGTTCTTCCCAGCCATCGTCACGGTGCCGGCGCGCTGGTTCGCGGGCTGACGACGGCTCGACGCCGGGCCCTGGCGTGGGCCGCGAGGCAGTCGCCACGGGCCCGGCAGTGGAGGCCCAGCTTCGAATCCTGGGTGCACGTTGCGCGCTGAGCGCTCCGTTGCATCCTGCTTGCATCAGGGACTGCGGTGCCCGCCCTGCATGAAAACGCCGACGTCTCCGCCGGGGCGATCAATAACGCCGGGGACGTGGTCGGCACGGAGAGCTTCGACGGGTCTTCACGTGTGCTGCTCTACAGCCATGGCGCGGTGCAGGCGATCGAGCCCATCTATGCCGGTGGCAGCCTCAGCAGCTACGACATCAACGAGCGGGGCTGGATCGTCGGCGGGCTGAACCAGCCCATCGGCGGCGGCTCGCTCCAGGGCAACGCCTACCTGTACCGGGACGGCACGGTCCACAACCTGAACGACCTCCTCACACCCGCTGCCCGCTCGGACTGGCAGCTGATCTTCGCCACGGGCATCAACGAGCGCGGACAGGTCGTGGGCGTCGGGTTGACCAACGGGCGAGCGGTCGGCTTCATTGCCACCCCGGTGCCCGAGCCCGCCAGCGTCACGCTGATGCTGGCCGGGCTGATGACGGTGGCCTTTGCAGCCCGTGCCGGGCGACGCACGCAGCGCTAACCGCCGCGGGAAAGCTGCGCAGCAGCGAGTGCACCACGAGCTCAATCGACGGCAATCCTGGGGTCCCTGATCAACGCCGACAGCAGCTTGGTTTTGTCGGCAACTGTCTTGCGCAAGGCCGTGCTGTCCTGCGCCACCGGCTCGACGCCCAGCTCGGCGTAGCGCTGCCTGACGTCCGGCAGGGCCACCGACTTGGCGACTTCGCGGCCCAGGCGCGCCACCACCTCGGCCGGCGTGGCCGCCGGTGCGAACAGACCGAACCAGTTGCCCAGCTCCACCCCCTTGATACCCGCCTCGCTGAGCGTGGGCACGTCGGGGAAGAAGGGCGAGCGCCGGGTACCGCTGACCGCCAGCAGCCGGGCGCGGCCTTCGCGGATGTGGCTGAAGCCGCTGGCGGGGTCGAACAGTAGTCAATCTGCCCGGACAGCAGGTCCTGCAGCGCCGGTGCTGCGCCGTGGTAGGGCACGTGCACGGTGTCCATGCCGACCTGCTGCTTGAACAGCTCGCCCACCAGGTGCATCTGCGTGCTGACCACGACAGACAAGCGGTTGCGCCACAGTTGATCGACTACGCCGCGTCGGGGTACTCACGCCGGCCGACCTGCGCCAGCGCATTGAGTGCGGCGGGCGCTGGTGGAGTGCCACGCCGGTCGTGAGCGAGACCAAGATGCGGCGCGTCCCTGACGTCCTGAACCTGCTCCTACCCCAAACGGCGATCACCACCGCAGTGCTGCACGCGCAGCAACTGACTGTCGTGCTGGCGCTGCCCCCGCTACCAACCCCGGGTCAACCGGCGTCAGTTGTAACCCGCGCATCAGGTTCCTAGCCGTCACCAGCGCCGCCAGCCCGGTCACCCCAGCGGCAGGCGAGAGCCGATAGACCGTCGTTCATCTTCTCTATCCGTATTGAACCAACCGACTGACCTACCTGAAGCGGAAAAGAGCCGTGTGCTCGATGCCGTCGGCAAAACGCAGCACCAGCCGTCGGCACTGGCCGCTCCAGGCAGGGTCGGTCTTCCAGACGTAGGTGTAGGTGCCGGTATCGGCGTTGTATGTCAGGCGGCTGCGGTCGGCTCTCACGGTCTGCTCGATCTCGTCGGTCCTGGCATCGGGGCTGCACGCCAGGGTTCGCGCCGCCGGGTAGGCACCGGCAAAGATGGCCAAGCCATGGTCGCCGCCCAGACTGAATTTCACCGGCACGCCCACGCCGGCCTGCAGCGTGTTGATCGTGGGAGGCGCATTCACGGCGCCGACGAAGCCGCCGAAGTCCAGGCTGCTCTGGAGTGCCACGGTGTGGTATCCCCCGGCGGCGAGGGCCATGACGTTGCGCAGCCCGGGAGGTCTGTCGGTTTGCCCCTCTGAGTCGTCGCCCCAGGCCACCAACGAACCGTCTCTTCTGAGCGCCAAGGCGTGAGCGCCCCCGGAGGAGATGGCCCGCACATTCCTGAGCCCGGCCGGCACATGGCTCTGGCCCACGAGGTTGCTGCCCCAGGCGACCACGGTGCCATCGCTCTTGAGCGCCATGGTGTTTTCCGACCCCGCGGCGATGGCGACGACGCCGTGCAGCCCAGCGGGCACCGTGGACTGGCCAGCATAGTTCGCGCCCCAGGCCACCACTTGCCCGCTGCTGGTGAGCGCCACCGAGTGGTAGCGCCCGGCGGCAACGGCGCGCACGCCCTGCAGCCCGGCGGGCACGTTGAGCTGGCCGCCGCTGTTCCAGCCCCAAGCGACCACCGTACCGTCGTTCTTGAGCGCCAGCGTGTGGAAGTGACCAGCAGCGATGGCTTGCACTCCGAGGAGTTGCGCCGGGACGTCGGTCTGGCCGGTTTCGTTGCTGCCCCAAGCGACCACGGTGCCGTCGCGCTTGAGCGCCACCGTGTGGTCGTACCCTGCGGTAAGGGCCACGACGCCGCGCAGACCGGCGGGCGGGCTGGCCTCACCTTCGAAGTTTTCGCCCCAACCCACCACCGTGCCGTCACTCTTGAGGGCAAGCGTGTGGTTGGCGCCCGAGGCGATGGCCGTGACGCCGTCCAGCCCGGCGGGCACGTCCGTCTGGCCGTAGATGTTCCAGCCCCAGACGGCCACCGTGCCGGTCACGGCGGCGTGTGCTGCGCCCGGCATCGCGCCTGTCAATGCCGTCATGCACCACGCCGCGATTGGGACGAGGACACGCAGCCGGGCACGCGTGGATCGAAGCGAGATGTCCATGCAACAACTCCTTCCCCGTCATCCGGGGCGGCTCAACCAGCCCTGTCCTGTCCATGCACGGGACCACAGGTCAACCGCGCTGATTCGCGCCCGTTGATCAGGGCGCGCCTCCCAGGTTCGCCGAAGTGGCTGCTCGGGGACGTGCCGCAGCACGCCTGAAGGTGTCGTGGGCAGCAATGCCCGGCAGGAATTGCGGCGGACGGTAACACCGGCCACCCATACCAACACCCAAAGCCATGGCGGTGACTCGACGTGCCTGGCATTCGGCCGCGCTCGTTTCTGATATAGCCCGACGCCGAACATCAATGCAGCCGTGCTAGGCAGGCATGCCCTTTTCAGCATGCACTGG